>NZ_KV808534.1:27471-136211 GCF_001812305.1 Staphylococcus sp. HMSC056G08 | reverse complement strand
CTAAACAAAAAATTGAAACAGCTCAAAAAGCTCATGCTCAAAGAATTGCTAATGCTCAAGCTGAAGTTAATAGATTGAAAAACGTTTCTAAAAATACTAAAGCTGAATACAACGAAAAAATTTCACGAGCAGCTACTGATGAGATTCCAGCATTAGTTAAAGAAGTTAAAGCTCTAGATGCTGCTAAACAACCTGCTATTGCTAAAAAAGAAATTGCCGCTGCTCAAAAAGCACATGCTGAACAAATTAAAGAATCTCAAGCTTTAGTTAACAAATTAGAAAACCTTTCTAAAGAAGCTAAAGATGAATACAACAGCAGAATTGTTAAAGCAGCTACTAATGAAGTAGAAGCAATCGTTAATGAAGCTCAAGCTGAAGATACTCATACTGCTACTGCTAAAAGAGAAATTACAGCAGCTAAAAATGCTCACGAAGCAGAAATCGCTCAAGCACAAGCTGTTGCTAAACAAAAAATTGAAACAGCTCAAAAAGCTCACGCTCAACTACTTGCTGATGCTCAAGCTTTAGTTAACAATTTAGAAAACCTTTCTAAAGAAGCTAAAGATGAATACAACAGCAGAATTGTTAAAGCAGCTACTAATGAAGTAGAAGCAATCGTTAATGAAGCTCAAGCTGAAGATGCTCATGCTGCTGCTGCTAAAAAAGAAATTACTACAGCTCAAAAAGCTCATGCTAAACAAATTGCTGATGCTCAAGCTTTAGTTAATAAACTTGATAAACTTTCAAAAGATGCAAAAGCTAGCTACAATCAACAAATTGCACAAGCAGCTACTGATGAAGTTGCAGCAATAGTTCAAAAAGCTCAAGCTGAAAATGCTAAACAAGCACCAGTTAATAAAGAGGTTAAACCTGCTCAAAAAGCTACAACTACTCCAGGTCAAGCTAACAAAGCTGGTCAAACTACAACTGGTCAAAACAATGGTAAAGTTGTAACTGGTCAAAAAGCTGCTCAAAAAGCTGGTCAAACTACAGCTACTACTAACAAAGCAGCTGCTCAACAAAAAGCTAAAGACGCTAAAAAACAATTACCTGCAACTGGTGAACAAGATCAAGTATTATTCGGATTATTATCTGGTTCATTATTCGCAAGTGCTGGTACATTATTCTTATTAAATGCACGTCGTCGTAAAGAAAACGAATAATTTAAACGTTATTCTTTCTAAAAATTAACACCTATACTGAAACCCGGTAGGGAAATGGTCAATAGCCGTTATCCTTACCGGGTTTCTTTTGGTTATTAGATTTTGTGATTTGTATAATTGATTACAACGCTGTATAGCCGCCATCAATTGTAAAGACACTGCCTTGTGCGAATGATGAAGCATCTGAAGCTAAGTATACAACGATACCACCTAATTCTTCTGGCAATCCAGGACGGCCCATAGGTGTGAAGCCCATCCAATCATCAATCATTGCGCCACCCTTTTCAAAGAATGGTTTAGTTAATTCAGTCTTCATGTAACCTGGGGCAATCGTGTTAACTTTAATGTTATATTTTGACCATTCCATTGCTAAACTTTTCGTTAACATAATAACACCTGCTTTAGAGGCATTATATGAACATTGTTCTTGCGGTTTGTTTGCGATAAGACCTGACATACTAGATGTATTGATGATATTACCGTGACCTTGTTTGATCATTTGACGTCCAACTGCTTGCGCAACTAGGAAGACGCCGTTTAGATTCAAGTTGATTACTTTATTCCATTGTTCATATGTCATTTCTTCTGCTTTTGCATTGATTGTCATACCAGCATTATTAATTAAGATATCGATTTTACCGAACTCATCTACAACATCATCTACCATTTTTTGTACATCGTCAGGATTAGTCACATCTACTTTTAAAGATGTTGCTTGAACCCCTTCTGTTTCACGAATAGTAGTCGCTGTTGCTTGCGCCACATCTTCCTGAATGTCTGCGATAACAATATCTGCGCCTGCTTGCGCTAAAGCAGTAGCCATTGCTTGTCCTAAGCCCATGGCACCTCCTGTTACGATAGCTACTTTACCATCTAATCTGAACTGTTCTAAAATATTCATCCTAATCACCTTTTCTTTACTTTTGTAGTGAAGGCTGTTTAACTTTCATAAAGAATGTTAAAACAAAGCCGATACAGTAAATTGCTGCATAAACCCAAATCGTTACTAACGCATCTCCAAACATTAATACAATTGTCGCAATCGCAGGCCCTAAGAAGTTACTTAAACCTGCTGACAAGTTATGAATAGACACTGCTGCACCTTTATGACGAGGTTCAAGGGTCGGGAAGATGGCTGACATCGGTACGAAAGCAGCTACTGCAAACCCAAAGGCTGTTGCTACAACTGCTGTAATCCAGAAATTAGGTCCGAACCAAAGTGGCACATAATAGAATCCTAATGTTGAAAGCGCCATGCCGATACAACCAAACCAACGAATCTGTTTGACCCATCCTATCTTATCACCAACAATTCCCCAGAAGAGATTGGTAAAGATAGTCACGATATACATGAAGCCCCAGATTTGAAGCCATTGTGACGTGCTGAAACCAAAGTCATCTGTAAAGACAGCCGGCATAAATGCGACTAAACCAAATAAAGAAAGTTGGTTGATAATACGAACCACACATGCAATCGCAATTTGTGGATTACGTAAAATCGTTACACCTCGTAAGATTTCTCCGAACATTTCTTTAGTTGTCAGTTTATCGCTTTCCTTCTTCATACCTTCTCTATCTTTGACTAAAAAGAATGCCATTAAACCACCGATAGCGATAAAGATAATAGAGCTCCATAACGTGCCCATAAAGCCGATAAATGGGATAGTAAAACTTGGTAAGTATGAACCTAGTACACCAATACCGATTGAATACATGGCCCAGAACCAACCCATAGCAGACGCTAATCTTTGTGGCGGTGCTGAGTATGTAATCCATACTACGAAACTGTAAATAAACATCGGGTATGCGATACCACGAATACTATACATAATAATCATCATCGCATAGTTATGTGTTTCTAAACCGAAGACTAAGAATCCGACATGGAAGATAATCCAAGTAATAAACGCAAATGTCATCAGACGTCTTGGACTAAAGACTTCCGCTAGTACTCCAGATAGCCAAGAAGCGATCGCAACCACTAAACCGTAAGTTGTTAATACAGTTGAAGCTTGACTCGCACTAAAACCAATATGTTGAATATATTTTGATAGGTAGGCTTGTTCAATACCATCACCTGTCATAAATACCGCTACTGCGATATAACCCCATATTAAGGTCATGGGTAAACCTAAAAATTGTTTTGACTTATTTCTCTCTAATGTCTGCACAATATTCTCCTTTGTTTATCTTTATGAATTAAAGTGTGTATCTGCTTGACGTTCTAAAGGTAATCCCGCTTCAAACCGCTCAATATACTGTTTGAAACTCTCTACATCCTCTGCTTTTGGTTCAAGCACTAATGCTTCGACATCACCAAATGCATGATGATCTAAGTAATCTGATAGTTTTTGACCTTGGTGGTCCACATGATAACGGGCAAGCACCGCAATACCCCATGCGCCGCCTTCACTGGCTGTCTGCATCACACTGACTGGACTTTCAAGTGCTGCAGCTAAGAAGCTTTGTGCTACGCCTTCTGTTTTAAAAATACCGCCGTGACCAATCATACTGTCGATTTCCAACGCTTCATTACGTTTCAATAAATCGATACCGATTTTCAACGTACTAAAAGCACTGAAAATATGTGTTTTCATCACATTCGCCAAATTAAACTGGCTTTCTACACTGCGAATGAACATTGGATAACCTTTTGGCACATCTGTAATAAATTCACCCGAAACATAGCCATAAGATAATAAATGACCGAGTTCTTTATCCCCTTCAAGCGCCTTTTCGAACATCCGTGTAAATAAGTCTTCCTTCGTATATGCAACTCCCATCGTATCCAGCACTTCTGCGAATAAATCCATCCAATCATTGATATCAGACGTGCAGTTATTCGCATGAATCATCGCGACTTCATCACCTGCAGGTGTCGTCACTAAATCAACTTCTGGATACAATTTCTCTAATGGATGATCTAAGACAATCATAGAGAAGATACTTGTCCCTGCAGAAATATTTCCTGTTCTTGGTGCGACACTTTTCGTTGCGACCATACCTGTTGCCGCATCACCTTCAGGTGCACACATCGGGCATCCAGCTTGTAACTCTTGATTTGGATCAATCAACTTCGCACCTGTTTCTGTTAAGTAGCCTGCATCTTCTCCAGCTACCAACACTTTCGGTAAAACATCATGCACATCTTGCGTATAACCTTCTTTGTGATAAAGGTCATTAAATTGATTTAATAAATCTTCTCTGAAGCGATGCGTCTTCGGGTCTATTGGAAACATACCTGAAGCATCTCCAACGCCTAAAACGCGTTCACCTGTTAAATACCAATGTACATAACCAGATAATGTCGTCATATATCGGACGTGTTGCGTATGCGGTGCATCATGAATCGCCGCATCATATAACTGCGCAATACTCCACCTTTCAGGAATATTCACTCCAAAATGTTCTATTAGCTTACGTGCTGCATCATGTGCGTTATTATTACGCCAAGTACGAAATGGTACTAATAAATCGTCTTTATCATCAAACGCTAAATAGCCGTGCATCATACCACTGATACCTAAAGACTTTAACTGTTTAATAGCTACACCATACTTGTCTTTTACTTCATCTGTCATCGATTGATAACTGATTTGAAGTCCGTTCCAGACATCATTAAGTGAATACGTCCAAAATCCATCTTTAAATGTGTTCTCCCATTCAAATGACCCTGTTGCGATTGTTTCACATTGTGCATTAACTGCGACTGTTTTGATTCGTGTAGACCCAAGTTCTATACCTACACTGATATCTCCAGCTTCAATCTGTTCCTTAATCCTTTCCACAGTTTCCACCTTCTCCTAATATTCATTCACTTTCTCTATTTATGTAACAGTTGTATATACAACTGTGTAACCGTTATCATAAATCGTAATCCACAATGAAAGCGTTGTCGATAAATATCTTAAACGTTTAAGGTTTATTCTTACACTTTAACAAGTGATTTACTAAATATTGGTAGTGTTTGGTGGTTCATGTAATTTCCAGCGCAGTAAATAGCATCATGTTTATGAATATTGAGATAAGTATACAAAAACTAAAAAAGAGACCTGTCCTTTTTGAACAGATCTCAATGTATGAATCACTCACACTTTTCTATAACGTTTTAAGCCTACAATATTCAGTATCGTAAATATTACAATAAAGAGAACTAAAATACCGATATCAAACCAGAATGTATTAATACTTTGTGCTTTAATCATAACTTTAGTCAACGCATCCCCTGCATACCGTAATGGGAACAAATAACCGATACTTGCGATAAAGCGATTCACATTATCCAACGGAATAATACCAGAGAATAATACTTGCGGTACGACTACAATCGGAATAAACTGCAGCATTTGAAACTCTGAATTCGCAAACGTGGAAACGAATAATCCCATAGTAAGTGCCGCAAAGGCAATCAGTATATTGATTAATAGTACCCACAAGATATTGCCTGCGACATCAACTTTCAATAAGTAAATTGAAAACAGTACAATAATCAACGTTTGTATCACCGCAAAGATACCGTATCCGACTAAGTAACCGAACACAATTTCACTACGTTTGATTGAAGTTGCAAGTATACGTTCTAAAGTACCTGTCGTTCTTTCTCTTAGTAACGCAATACCTGAAATTAAGAATACAAATAAAAAGACAAAAAAGCCCATTAAAATCGGAAACATTTTATCAAAATAACTGCTGTTAGCATCTCCATATAAATAATGCGCATCAAGTGAGGTTAATTCTGATGTTTGATTTGTTTTCATAGCTGCTTTACCTGCTTGAGGCATCTCAGCCAGTTTTGTTTTCATAGTTTTCATTTCACCCGCAAGTGCTTGCATTTTATCTTTTTGAAGGGTACCAGCTAGAATTTGTTTTACCGCTGTCGTTTTACTTGGATTCTCATTCGTATAAGTGACCACTAATTGTTTATCATCTTTTTGAACATAAGCATCTAAATCATGCTGTTCAATTAAAGTTTTGACAGATTCAGAATTAGAATAAGTTTCTGTCTGCACTTTATCTTTTGGCAGTGCTTTAACAAAAGATTTAGGGACATCTTCAGAGAAGCCGATATTTAAGTGTTCTTCATTATCGCTATTAAACAAGAAGAACATAATTGTCAAAATGATTAAAGGGACGATAAACATTAAAGCGAGCGTACGTTTATCACGAACTAAATCAATCATGACACGTTTTAAGACTGCCTTAAATCTCATGACCCTTCGCCTCCTCTGCTTTTAAGAATACCTCTTCAATACTTGAAGCATTAAACTGTTGTTTTAATTCATTTGGTGAGCCTAACGCAAAGATATGACCGTCTACTAATAAGCCAACTTGATCACAACGTTCTGCTTCATCCATGACATGTGTTGTCATCAAAATGGTTTGGCCTTGTTCAGCTAGTTGACGCAGTTCATGCCAGATTTTTTGACGTAGACTCGGATCAATACCCACAGTCGGTTCATCTAAAATAAACAAGTCTGGTCTCCCTAATAAAGTAATTGCTAGGGATAAACGCCGTTTCATACCGCCTGAAAATGTATGTACAATTTGCGATTGTTTATCTTCTAAATCGACCAGTTTCATATAGCGTTTAATATCCTCGTTTAATTGCTTGCCGGATAATCCTTTTAAATTTCCAAAGAATACTAAGTTCTCTTTCGCACTTAAATTCTCATACAAAGCGAGTGTTTGTCCCATATAACCGACATGGCTCAATACTTTACGATTTGGCATTGAATGATTATAAATAGAAGCTTCTCCTCCATCTAACTGTTCCATACCTAGCCAACATTTAATAGCTGTTGTTTTGCCTGAACCACTCGGTCCGATTAATCCCATAATTTGACCTTGTTGAAGCGTCAACGAAATATCTTCCAGCACCGTTTGCTTATTAAACGCTTTAGATGCATGTGTTAACTGTGCGACAGCTTGCATAACTTCTCCCCCATTTCCTATCTCTGCATTGCATATCCATATTACTTTCATTATAAGCCATTCTGGTCTACGAACAACGTATCACCTTTTTAAAACACCTTAATTACACATTTTAAATATGACAATTTTATCAACTTTGAACAATAGCCTGATATGTAAGTCTAGCAATTAACCTTATGGGTAAATATGATAATGAGACTATTTATATATAAATACAACTTATATTAGAGGAGGCTATTTCTTTATGAAATATGTAATTGTCGGAACTTCTCACGCAGGTTATGCGGCAATCGAAACGCTATTAATTTCAGATCCAGAAGCAGAAATTGAAGTGTTTGAAAGTGCAGATAAACCTTCATTCTTATCCTGCGGTATTCAAAGTTATCTAGAAGATGTTGCGCCTAGCTTAGATTCACTACACTATGCAAGCGTGGAATCACTAGAAAATCGTGGTGTTAAAGTTCATGTGAATACTACAGTAACTGACTTAGATACTGAAAATAAAACTGTAACAGTTCAAGATAAAGACAATAATGAATCTAAAGTTGATTAATGATAAATTATTCTTAAGTCCAGGCGGCGTACCAAATGCACCGCCAATTGATGGCATCAATGAATATAATAATGTGTTATTCATGCGTGGTGCTGACTGGGCAGGCAAAATCAAAGAACGTATGAAATCTGCGAAAAAAGCAATCGTTGTCGGCGGCGGTTATATCGGTATTGAAGCTGCAGAAGCTTTCGTTAAAGCTGGTATTGATACAACAGTGATGGATGACGGAGATCGTTTAATTAAGACGTACCTAGACAAAGAATTTACTGATATTCTCGAAGAGAATGCGAAAGAACACGGTTTAAAATTCAGAGGTAACGAAAATGTGAAAGCATTAAAAGCAGATGATAACAATAACGTAACTGGCGTTGTGACAGACAACGGAGAATTTGAAGCCGATACAGTTATCTTTACCGTAGGTGTTAAACCTGCGACAGAATGGTTAGATGGTAAAGTGAAATTAGGTACTAAAGGTATTATTGAAATTAACGACCACCTTGAAACATCTGAAAAAGATGTCTACGCAAGTGGTGACGCAACAATGATTCCTTATGCACCTATTGAAGAAGAATGCTATATTGCCCTTGCGACAAACTCTCGTCGTCAAGGTTATGTCGCAGCACGCAACATGGCTGGTCATGATATGAAAATGCCTAGAGTTTCTGGTACATCTGGCTTATCATTATTCGATTATAAATTTGGTCAAACAGGTGTACACGAATCAGAAAAAGATAATTATGACGGTAATTTAGGTGCAACGTATATCGAAGTGCCTGTACGTCCTAAATTCAGACAAGATGATACAACTGTGCATCTGAAAATTATCTATGATGAAGATTCTCACCGTATCTTAGGTGGTCAAATTATGAGTAAAGAAGACTTAGTAGAATCTATCAATACAATTTCAGTCGCAATCAATGCGGGTTGGAAATTGGAAGATTTAGCGTTAGTTGACTTCTTCTTCCAACCTAACTTTGATCGTCCATGGAACTATCTAAACGTCTTGGCACAACGTGCATTAGGCGATGATGTCTTCCCTAAAGACAATCAATTATTCTAACAACTCATTAAATTAATAATCATGTAGAGTGCGGGGCAGTGTCAAAACGGCACTGTCCCGCTTCTCATGTATTTGCTTAACATACCAACTGCCTTTAGAATGAAAGTAAGCTCAAAAACATAGATAAGTGAGGAGGTTCGTCTAATATGTCTCCAGTTTTAATGTGGGTATTATCATTAATTTTCTTCGTGACGGTTATTTTAATTCAAGGTTCTTTAATGAAACGTATTAAAAGCGACTGGAATTTAATCGTGCCTGTAATTTCTGTACTCGTGATGACAGGTTTATTCATCGCAAACTATATCGTCGTTCCAGTCTACATTCTTTATGTACTTGTGACTGCGTTTCACGTTTATAGATACACACACGGTACTGTCAAAAACTTTAAAGGTTTCAAAGACTGACTTACACACATACCTAATTGATTTTAGGTATGTTTTTTATTGTCTTAACAAGCTCAACCAATATGATAAACTATAACCATAATCAATAATATATTATAAAGAAGGTGCAACGTTGGCTACTTTTCTAAGTACTATCAGTATCGTCATTCTTTATGTTGCCGCATTATTTACGCAGCACTACATACTGCGTCATACCAATAAGAAATATAAGTTTGTAGTACCGATTGTATATTCAGTCATTTTGTTGGTGTTGTTCTTAACACATATCATTAACTTACCAACTTTTATTATTTTCTTTATATTAGGCGCAGTTCAACTCTTCGGCCTTGAACAACAACTTAAACGACATGAGGAAAATAAACAGAAACATTCTGAAGCAGACAAAAAGAAAGAGGTGTCATAAAACATGTCTCCATTTTTAATGCATTGGATTGTACCGCTTGTTACGCTGATTATTGCGATTCTTCTTCAAAAAGTAATTGCGTCAAAAGCAAGTGGCAAAGCTAAGTTTATCATTCCTGTTTTATTCTTCATTATAATTATCGGGTATAATTTGCAAGGTATTATCTTATTAGCTCATACAGTTATTTTTATTGTAGTCGGTGAATTCTTCATCGTACTTCAAGGTTTCAAATCTGATAAAGCACATGATGAAACTGACTAATATTATAAAAGTGGCACGTTTAACGAAAGATTTTGCTTTCTTAAACGTGCCGCTTTATTTTATACATTCATTTGTTTGATACGTTGTGCTTGTTTTTCTTTTTCTTTTAATTCACTTTCTTCTCGTTCTTGTAAATTCGTTTTGTATGATACAGGTTCTTGAGGTTTTGGCATCGCATGATGTAAGGGTTCTATATTAGGATATTTCTCTCGTTGATCAGATGTTGATTCGAATTCCTCTGTTTTCTTCTTTTCTGCTGACTGTTCTTTTAAATTTGAATCTTGTTGAAGATATTTCGGACGATTCTTCACTTCATAATAAATACGTCCAATATATTCACCAATAACTCCTAATGAAATCAACTGAATACTACCTAAGAATAAAATCGCAAAAATTGTAGTGAAATAACCTGGTGCGTCAATACCGTTAAAGATAATCATTAAGAAATTGATTAACAAGTATAATAAACTAATACCAAAGATTCCCATACCAAAGTACATAATTGTACGTAACGGCTTGTTGTTAAACGAAATAACACCGTCTACACCGTAATCTAATAATTTAAAGAATGACCACTTAGAGTCTCCGGCTATGCGTTCTTGATTTTCGTATTCAATCGTTTCTGTCTTATAACCTACCCAAGAAAATAATCCTTTAGAGAATCTTTGTGTCTCTCCTAAATCAGCAAGTGTACGTACGACACGTTGACTTAATAAACGGAAATCACCTACACCATCTTCAATTGGTACATCAACAAAGCGATTGACCAACTTATAATAACAATGCGTCATAAATTTACGTGTAGCTTTTTCTCCTTCACGATTACGTTTAGCAATAACTTGGTCTGTACCATTTTCTAAATACTTCTCAATCATTTGTGGAATTAATTCAGGTGGATGTTGTAAATCACCATCTAAAATAATCACTGCATCTACATCTCTACTTTGATCCAGTCCAGCATACATTGCAGCTTCTTTACCAAAGTTTCTACTGAATTCAATGTATTTTACGTGTGAATCATATTGACTGTAATCTTTAACCTTTTCAATTGTGCTATCCTTACTCCCGTCGTCAATAAAAAGTAAATCAAAATCATAGTTTTGTTTTTTCGAATCTTCTTCTAGAACTTTCTTTAGTTCTTTGTATGTGTAGTTGATAACATCTTCTTCATTAAAGCATGGGATTAACATTCTTACTTTAACCATTCTATTTCTCCGTTCTATTGTAAAATGTTTCCACTTCTTCTATTTATATTAAGGGTTATTTATCTATATACCCAAATTTGTATTTTAAATTTAGAAACAGTATGTTTTTAATATACTACTTAGAATTTGTTTCACATTATAATAGATGACTTTGACTTTTTCTAATAAAACCTAGCATCTTTACAAAATCTATATATTCTTAATGAAGGTTATACAATGACTTCAAAGTATACGAAGACTCTATCTTTCTAACAAAATAAAAAGCACCAACCATCTTCAATAAATAAGATGGTCGGTGCTTAAATTCAAATTAATACATTTTTTGACCAAATGAAACTTAGTATAAGCCTTTAGTTTGGTTGCTTGTATCAATATAGATGTTTTTTACTTGTTGATAGTTTTGGATAGCTGCTTTGTAAGTTTCACGGCCAATACCAGATTTTTTGTAGCCGCCGAATGGAGCGCCTTCTGGTACTTGGTTATAAGTGTTAACCCAGATACGGCCTGTTCTAACTTCACGTGCAACTTTCAATGCACGGTTGATGTTTTCAGAGAAAACGCCGCCTGCTAAACCGTATTCAGAATCATTTGCGATTTGAATTGCTTCGTCTTCATCTTTAACTTTAATAACTGTTAAGACAGGACCAAAGATTTCTTCTTGTGCAAGTTTGTTTTTATTATTTTCTACGGCAATAATTGTTGGTTCGAAGAAATAACCTTTAGATAATTCTCCATCTGTTAAGCGGTTACCGCCAACTAAGATTTCTGCACCTGATTCTTTAGCATAATTTACATAATTTTGGATTTTTTCTAATTGTGCTTCACCTGTTTGTGAACCCATTTGAATATTTTCATCTAGAGGGTCACCTACTTTAATACGGCTGAATGCATCTTTTAAGCGATCCATTAATTTATCATAGATATCTTCTTGTACAAGTAAGCGTGAACCAGCACTGCAGACTTCACCTTGGTTGAATAAGATACCAAGTTGAATACCTTCTACCGCAACATCTAAGTTTGCATCATCTAAGATGATGTTAGCTGATTTACCACCAAGTTCTAGTGTTGCAGGAACTAAGCGTTTCGCTGCAGCATCAGCAACTTGATAACCTACTTCTGTTGAACCAGTGAATGATAATTTATCTACACCTTCGTGATTGAAGATTGCATTACCTGATTCAGAACCTTTACCTGTTAAGATGTTTACTACACCATTAGGTAATACTTCTTGGAAGATTTTAGCTAATTCAATTAAGCTGACTGGTGTAGATGATGATGGTTGGATGACTACTGTGTTACCAGCCGCAAGTGCTGGTGCTAATTTCCAAGCTGATAATAACATTGGGAAGTTCCATGCTACTACGGCACCTACAACACCAATTGGTTCATGACGTACAATACTCATAACATCTTCACTCATGTCATTAACTGTACCTTCATCTGTGTCAATTACACTTGCGAAGTATTCGTAATGACGTGCTGATAATGGAATATCGATTGTGGATGTTTCACGAATCGGTTTACCATTATTTAATGTTTCGATAACTGCGAAACGATCTTTTTGTTCTAATAATTTGTCACCAATTTCGCGTAATAATTTCACGCGCTCTGCTTTAGGTGTTTTACTCCAGCTGTCGAATGCTGCTTGTGCTGCTTGAACAGCTTTATCAACATCTTTTTCGCTTGCTTTAGCTACTTTAGTGATAACCTCACCTGTTGCTGGGTTTGAAACGTCAATTGTTTCTCCTGATTCGCTCGGTACAAACTCACCATTAATAAATAAATCATAACTGTCTTGGATATAGTCTCTTACATTTACACTCATGATTAAAAGCCTCCTTTAAAGCTAATTTATTTATTGCTCAAGGTTTATGAAAAGCTTAGAAACCTTGTTAAAACCTATTGTGAAGCGTTTTCAGTTGTATATTAATTATCACATAATTAAATAAGTTAGTCATACAATGTGCTTATGAATGCATTCAAATGAAAAAAGCCCTGCATCATGCAGAGCTTTTAAAGATCTTAATTATGCTTTTACATGTGTCATTTCTAATTGGTGTACTAAATGTTTCAACATTGTATTGTTTGGTGTTGGAATACCAAATTCTTGACCATATTCTTCAACTTGACCGTTTAGATAGTCTACCTCTGTTAAACGACCGCTATATAAGTCTTGGTGCATTGAAGGATGATGTAAACCTTGTGTTTCAACAGGATAAGATCCTTCGATTTTATGCACGATTGTGTCAAAATCTACTTCAACGCCTTTAGCAGCTGCTACTTCTACGATTTCACGTATGATTGGTGTAATCATTTCGCGTGAATTTTCGTATGCTGCAAAATCAACGATACGTTTATCTAAAATTGTACAAAGTGGATTAACTACACTATTAAGTGCTGCTTTTAACCAAACTGTTTGCATAATTTGATTACTGATTGTTGGATTTAAACCTGCATCTTCAAAGACTTGATTAATTTCTCTTGTTCTTTCACTTTCTTTACCATCAACACGTTGGAAGTCTACAGTACCTACACCTTCAAGTAATAGTTTGCCCGGTCCTCTTAAACCAGCTGTCCACATTGTAACAGCAAGATATATTTGTTCCTCAGGTACGACTTGTTTAAAACGTTCGTCATGACCCAAACCGTTCATCATTGTCAATACTGCTGTGCCTTTAGTAATAGCCCCTTTATCTTTCAGCTTTTGCAACATTTCTACAGATTGCATTGCTTTTGTAAGAATGATGACTAAATCATATTGATCATTCACTTCTTCAGGTGTAATCATTGTCGCATCTACTTGATAAGTCTCAGTTTCTGTTTGAATTTCAAAACCATGTTTTTGTACAGCCTCAACGTGAGGTAACCAACTATCAATAAATGTAACGTCGTAACCTGCTTTTTGAATTTGTGTGCCTACACGGCCGCCCATAGCGCCGGCACCAGCAACTGCAATTTTCATATTCATCGTACTCCTTATGTTTGTATTGCGGTAAGTTATTACCGTATCTAAAGTTGTATCTGTTTATATTATAACGCTTAATTCTGTTATTTTTGAATATTGAGATAACTTATATTGAAAAATTAGCCGGCAAAATTGCCGGCTAATCGTAATGATTGAGATTATTTAGCTTCTTTTCTCTTTGTATAATAATAGATTGGAATACCTAATAAAGTAATGATAATACCAATTGATGCGAGTAATGTTTGAGTGAACAATGTATTAATTAATACGAACACACCTGACACAATCGCAATTAATGGTACGATTGGATAAAGCGGTACTTTATAAGGACGTTCCATTTCTGGTTCTCTACGTCTAAGAATCATTACTGCTACGAAAGCCATTGTGTAGAATGTCCAGATAACAAAGATCAACATATTTGTAATTGTATCGAATGCACCTAAAGACATCATAACGAAAGCAATAACGATTTGAACTAAACCACTTGCCCATGGTGCTTGTCCTGGTGTCAATTTCAAGAAGAAGTTCTTGAATGGTAAACCGCCACGTTCAGCCATCGCATATGGTACACGCATACCTGTCATCATATAACCATTTAAAGCACCATATACAGATACCATGATACCAATTGTGACAATTTTACCTCCGCCATTACCGAAGATTTTAACAGAAGCTTCACTTGCTGCGTTCAAGTTACCACTGATTTCTGAAATTGGTAATGTCATTAAGAATACTGCGTTGATTAAAAGGTAAACAACCATTACAGCACCTAAACCGATAGTGATTGCACCTGGTAAGTCACGTTTTGGATTCTTCAACTCACCAGCAATTGTACCAACGTGCATCCAACCATCATAAGCGAACATAGTCGCAAGTAAACCTGCACCTAAGGCTGTAAAGAAGCCTTGCTGCTCACCTGATTGAATTGGGAATAGTGAGAATTCTACATTACTAGGTGCAAAGAAGCCGACGGCTACAATTAAGATAATTGGAATCAGTTTAATTACTAATGTAATAGACTGAAGCATACCTCCTGCTTTAGATCCTAAGCAGTTGATAAAGTATACAGTTAGCGCAGTTATTAATGCAATCAACAAAATCCAATGTGCTTTAATATGGAATAAGTTAGTAAATTGCGTCGCAAAGACAATTGCTAAAGCAGCAACGTTTGCTGGGAAATAAATAAATGCTTGCGCCCATCCTGATAAGTAACCCCAGAAGTTACCGTAAGTATATTCAATATATTTAACAAGTCCGCCTGTCTCTGGAATTGCGGCGGCAAGTTCGGCTGCAGTCAATCCTGCACAGATTGTTACTAAACCACCTAACAGCCATACCAACATTGCCATACTTGTAGAGCTCGTTACTTCTGCGACACTGGAAACTTTAAAGAATACGCCAGCGCCGATTACCGTTCCCATAACTATGGAAATGGCTGAGAAGAAACCTAAATTACGTTTAAGCTCATTTTGATTACTCATATCTATCTATCCTCCATTTACTCATACGTGATAAGCAAGTAGAGAGACGCTATACATTATTAAAACAGTATCATTCAATATTATTACAAAAATAAAAGACCATACCGCACAACACATACATGGATTTTAAAAATCTTTGTATTTGTCGTACTGTTCAGCCGCTTCTTTAACCCTTCCTTATTGAATGCGCTTACATACTGAAAAAAATAACTTTTTATTTGTCTCTGTTACTTTTATCCCTTTTGATAATGTTAATCATAGCTTCCTGTTACAGTTTAACGCACGCTCGCATAATGGGCAATAACATTTTCTTTTAATATATACACAATTTATGAACAAACTTTGAAAAAGTGTTTTGAATGTATTAAAGAAAACTGTTATTTATTTGAGGTAGTTAAACCAAACTTAAAATATCTGAATAACCCCAATCAATCATACTTATTTCTATTACCTGCTTCTCCCTCTTTTAAATCATTTTTTTACTTTTATTTCTCAAAAAAAGCATTTGCAACTTAGTGCAAATGCTTAAAATGATATTATTTAGTTTCCACAACAGACTTAGGTTCTTCTGGTTTAATACTATAATTGTTCAACACCATCGGATAAAGTGTGTTTCTGCCAACGACTATTCTTACGTATGGGAAGAAAGATAGTATGATAGCTAAGCCTACACAAAAACCTAGTGTGAATATAGTAGTTAATGTAAAGAATGCGAAAGGATACTTCACAAATGAAGCTAGTCCTCTAGAAATATGTTGGATAATAATTTGATGTGATAAATAAATAAAGAACGAGATTTCACTAATCATATATAAAGCTGTTAAGTGATATCGGCTTAATTGTTTTGCGACATAAATAGCTAAAACAAAGAATGCTGCTGTGAAGATGAATAGGTCAAAACGATTTGATTCTCTCCATGTAACGTTCAACACAAAGAAATCGAATGCTATAACTAGTCCACTTGGTAAAAGTACCCCAAGTACATATAGTACTTTTTGTTGCACATACTGCATCACTGCATCAAAGTTCTTACCAATATAGAAACCGATAACAAAGTAAAACAACCAATTCAAAATAATTGTACGGTTAAATAATGGATAATATGTATTCCAAAACTCTAAATAAGTTGTACTATAGTACATTAAAAAAGCATGTCCAAAACTAATAACTAATGACACAACAATAGGTATAAGTGGTTTCATGCGATCTAGCACTTTATAAAACAACATATGTAATACAAAGAATTGGAAAATAACCAGTACAAACCATCCAAAGAATTTACCTTCTAACAAAATATTAATCAATAAGTGACTCATTGAGAAATTTTTACTTGGATCAAAATATATCTCGACAATCACAAATAATGCAAAGCAAATGTATGGTATTAAAATAAACTTCACGCGTTTAGTTAAAAAGTTATTAGGTATATGTTTAGAATACCTCATACCTAACAACATTTCAGATAACATAATAAAGCACGGTGTCGCACTAAATAATAAGACTTGAATGTAACTTGCGCTTCGTTTTTGGAACTCTGTGATATGCGGATCATTCACAAAACCTGTCATTGCATGAACAACAACGATAATGACACAAAAAATAGCACGCGCATATGTCAGTTCTACTTTCTTTTTCATTTTGCGTACTCCCTTAATATTTATCCCTAGTGTTAAAACGCTTTCAATGAATACATAAAAAATTCTTTTAAATATCAGCAAGCGATATTTAAAAGAGATATGTTTTCACAAATACGTTCATCATCATTAATTATATGTAACTTACATCATTTACGCAATAGAGTTAAGAACACTATTTAGTTCTATCAAAAGTTATTTTCAAAAATAAATAGACTTACGCATGGCGCGCAAGCCTATCTTTAACCGTTTTATTAATCTAATAATGAATAAAACTCATTTAGTGCAGTTTCATTATGGTTTTGTCCTTTAAATGTTTCAAAGACAGGAATCTGACCATTCATGAAACTCTTAATGTTTTCACCGACTTTTTCTGGTTCATTTTCTGTAAGAATTCCGAAGTCACCATAACGTAAAACATATCTGTTAGCCGGGATGTTTGAGGCAAGTACATTAACACCAACTGTTAACGCTTCAAGCAACACCATAGACTGCCCTTCATAATGAGAAGTTAACGCAAAGACATCACATTGCTTCATAATGTTAAATGGGTTTCGTTTTTGACCCACCAAGAAAACATTGTCCTCTAATTGCAGTTTGCGAATCAATTGTTCTAAGTTAGAGCGTAACGGTCCCTCACCTAAAATGTACAATTTCGCAGTTGGATTTTCTTTAACTGCATCTTTGAAGCCTTCAATTAAAATATCAAAGCCTTTTTCTGGAGAAAGCCTACCCATCGCCATAACTTTGAAATCTTGATCATTAAACGGAACACTCACGATTTCTCCATTATTTAAGTATGCTAATACTTTTTGTCCGCGATGCATAAAGAAATCTGTATCTTCGTCTTTTAATTTATTAATACGTGTTAAATTAATTGTATTCATAGCTGATGTAAATTTATCTTTTGTTTTAGACGTTGCTAAGTTTTCTTTATTAATTCTACATGTTTCTTCTGAAACACTGACTAAATAATCAAAACGGTTATATAAACTGATGACACCTTTTAAGTTTTGGTAATGCGGACGTATACCATTTACGTTACGATTCATATCACTCTTAATGTCACTATGAAGGTACATTAGTTTACGTTTGGATTCTGTTCCTAATAGAATTTTTGACCAGAACATAGAATAACCACTGAAGTCTACTACAACGTCAAATTTTGAAATTCCGAAAATCTTTCTAAATTCGCGTTCAAATACTTCTGCTGGATAAACTGATTCTTCCAATACAGATTTAACACCTCTATTTTTAACAAAGATATCTCTGTATTTCTCTAAAGTAGTACCTAATAAAGGTCCTTTTCTTAAGATAATACGTACATTTTTATTAACTTCTTTCAAATTATCTAAGATTTCACGATTCTTTGTATCTCCCAAGAAAATCGTTACATCATATTTATCGTAATCAATATTTTCTAATAAATTAATTGCTGATGTAGTAATACCATTATTTTTCATTCCGCCTGGATACATCAATATTTTCTTCTTAGTGTTTTCTTGATTACTAACAACCGGTTGGAACATTTTGTTAACAAGACGTTCAGTTACATGTCCATCTTCATAAGGAACATATAAATCTTTAAAACGCTCATATTTAGTTTGATATACATCTTGGTTTGTTTCCGCTTCATTAACAGCTGATACAAGCTCATCTATGTCATAGACCGACGGTCCAGGAAGTAGATCTGTATTAATATAAAGTCCGCGGTCACTATTGTAATCCTCATAATCAGGCGCATAAAAAACAATAGGTTGATCTGTTACAAGATAATCAAAGAAAATACTAGAGTAATCAGTTACTAACAAATCTACAGCTGCTAACAATTCATTCGTATCAAATGAATCAGGAACAAGATATGGCTTTAGTTCTTTATAATTTAATGCTGTTTTATAAACAAAAGGATGTACTTTAACAATAACCTGATAGCCTGTTTTCTTTTCAAGTTCTAAGACCATTTCATGAATGTCAGCCACACTATCTTCGGGGTCATTAACATCAGTCCCACGCCATGTTGGCGC
Source organism: Staphylococcus sp. HMSC056G08 (assembly GCF_001812305.1). NCBI lineage: Bacteria > Bacillati > Bacillota > Bacilli > Caryophanales > Staphylococcaceae > Staphylococcus > Staphylococcus sp. HMSC056G08. The sequence continues at coordinate 117,127 of NZ_KV808534.1, read as the reverse complement.
AAATAAAAGTGTTTTACGTTTCTTTAATTTAAGACCATTTTGTTTTAAATGTTTACGTACATCTTTTTTATCACTATTCAATGTTAAATCAATTCTTGGATAACCAATTTCAGCTAAATCACCATTATAAATACCATCTAAACTAAATGCTCTTTTGAACACTTCTGTTGTATGAGGGTTCGGACTGACTAATATATCTGCACTTAAAAAGTTTTTAATAATATTTTGAGAGCCGACTAAGTTATCTTCTACATCTAGGCCCATAGCTTTAATAGGTGTGCCATGCCAAGTATTTACATACACTTGTTCTGGTTTCTTTGTAAAATAAGCGGGGAAAGTTGAGTTATTGATAATATACTTAGCAGTTGTAAGTACACTTAAATAATCGTCACTTTCTTTTACAATGAATCGCACATTTTTAAATGATTTATATTGTTTAGTATATGCTTTACGTTTTTTCTCAGAATCTACAACCCAGATATGTTCTAATTTTTTATATTTCTTATCTCTTAATAGATATTTAAAAACTGCATAAGGGCTGTCTGTCATACTCTTACCATCTCGTGCTTGATAAACTATTTGTCTATCGTTAACTTTGTTCTTTTTATAAAAGTTCGCATATTTAGTTGTTTTTAAGACATACTTGCTCTTAAACTTCGATTTGACAGGTTGCTCAATAAACTTATATTTTCTTTTCGCTTGATTCAGTATAAATCCGCTTACTTTATTCAATGTAGACACTCCTATTTATCTTTTTTATCAACATTAAAACAAAAGCTTTATTCTTTACCGTATAACTCTTTCTTGATTTGTGTCGTAGAAATACCTTCCGTACGTTTTAAATAAATGACTTCACACTGTTCTTTCAAGAAATCAAATTCGCCTTCCCAATCGTGCCCCATCACGAATGTATCTACTTCATATCGATCAACGTCTTTTTGTTTTTGGCCCCAATCATTTTCAGGGATTACTAAATCTACATAACGAATTGATTCTAACATCATCTTTCTTTGTTCATAGCTATAGTAAGATTTTTTATTCTTAATTTTATTAAACTCATCACTAGACAATGCCACAATAAGATAATCTCCCATTTCTCTTGCACGTCTTAATAATTCAATATGTCCATAATGTAATAAATCATAAGTTCCATAAGTAATTACTCTCTTCATACTGTCCACTCTTTCATTCGTTTTTCTTTATTTATGATGAAACACATACTCTACTATGTATTTTGCAAACAATCATGCATTTATTCCGAAAATACGTTTATACATACATTTACTCATTAGTATAAACTTAATATATTTAATAGAGTTTAATGAATCTTTACAAAAGTATAACACTTGCATTGAATTTTTACATTTACCACGATAAAAAAGTGCCTTTTGAGTACTAAAAAACTTCTCAAAAGGCACTAAAACAACTATTTAATTTCTTCATAAATTCTTTTTCTATTATTTTTGTCAGTATAAGCAAAAAAACGCTTTATCCGTTCATAGTATTTGCTATCCAATTTAAATTGATTTTGACGAATTGACTCAACAACTTTTATCAAGTCCTGTTCATTGCGTGCTACTGGACCAAAACCATCCGACTCATATTTAAAGTAGCCCGGACTATAAATCGCATATTTATATATATCATCTAAATCAAACTGATAATATACAACAGGTTTATTTAAATAGGCAACATCAAATGCAACAGAAGAGACATCAGTAATGAGTAAAGCACTGCTACTGATCACTTCTTTATAATTCGTATAATCAGTAATTTTAATATGCTTTAATCCTTTATAATATTGAATAAATCTTTCACTCATTCTAGGGTGCAAGTGAAACTGAATCTCTACATTGCTTTTTTGAACCCACTCTTTAATTTTATTGTCACTTAAAAAGCTATACGTTCTTTTATAAAATTCACTTTCCAAAAATTGTTCATCTGTTCCAAGCAGTAGCTGTGGTCTCCATGTTGGCATAAATGTGATAATGCATTTTTTAATATCTTTATTTTTTAACAAATCAAATCTTGCCAACCCAGTAATTTTCACTTCTTTATTTAAGAACCCATATTTATCTATGATATCAACCGCTTCTCTTTGAGCACTAGTTATAAAATAATCGATTGGTTTATTATATTTATGAAGCAACTTACTAACATTATTCTGCGTAACTCCATGCTGTAAAAACACAAAATCAAAATCAATTAGCTCCCGAACATATCTACCATTTACTACTCCAAATGGATTAAATAAATAAGGTTCAGTGTGAGAAGTAATCATTTTTTCCGCTTGAAAAGTCAACAAGTGATGCTTTTTACTATTAAATGGAACGACTGACCTTCCATAGCTTTTTTTCAAACGTTTATAATCTGCATTGTTTTTTTCAATTAAATAATAAGGTGTTATTTCTTTTTTTTGTTTGTAAATGAAATCAAAAAAAGCTTCTGCATTATCTTCTGCTTGATTCAGGCGATCAGTAAATAGCCAAATCCGTTTTTTATTTTTTGATTTAGCTTTCAGACCTATTATTTTATAAATACCAGATTTTCGAGTTTTGTTTTTCAGTAGTAAACCAATTATATTCTTTATAGTCAGCACTTTTTTTATCTTAGTTATTACAAATTTTTTATTTTCAAATAATCTAATAGTATGGTTTCCAAAATGCTTAAATGGTACTTTTGTGTTACTAAAATTAGTTTTTAAAGTTTTTCCTACGTTTTCAATTTCAACAATCTCTTTATCATTAACTAGATAAGCTAAAGTAAATTCAGGACTAAACTTTTTAACCGGCAATTCAAATCTGTAAAAAGAGGTATGGCTAACTTTCTCTCCTAAAAAATAATGCTCAGAGAGGACAGTAGCCTTGTCTGCTTTAATAATTTTATGAGATCCAATTTGAATAATTGGTTCAACTTTGATTTCATCAGTAACCATTGGTAGCGAAAATGAAAGTTTTAAAATGCCTTTCTTTAAATACATTGACTCATTTTTCAAATACATATTCTCAATAGATTTCAGAAATATATTATTGAAGTAAATATTGTGTCTATTATCCTCAACTCGAATTTCTAATTTACCGTTCTTATATCTGTTATGTAAAATAGCATTCTGATAAATGACATTCATTACTTTGAGACTTGGAGTAAATAATACATCATCTTCTATCACTTTTAATAAGTTTAAAATTTTATCAGTATATTGCTTCAGTTGTTCTTCAGTTAACTTATTTAGAGTTACATCTGAGTATTTGAACCTATACTGTAAGTCATATAATAAAACAGCTTGAATATATTTAGGAACGTACCCTAAACTATTTCGACTATCATCTATTAAATATTGATGATAGTTCTCTAACGTAGGTACATAAAATGTATCTTTATAATGAGCAGTATCAATAGCTGATGATTCATCTGCTCTTTTTCTATAAAAATAACATCCGTTAATATAGCTTAATTTCCCTAATTTATATTTTTTCTTCAAAACATCGTATACAAACTTAGCATCTTCAGCGTACTTTAAATTAGAATCAAATTTGATTTTACCAATCGCTGATTTTCTAAAAAAAGATGAAGAAGCATGCATTTGAATGTTATCGTAATCTTTAAGCAAATCGACTAGAACATCCTTTTCTTTTTCAAATTTATAATTTAAAGGATGTTCACCAACGACACTATCAAAGAATCTTAATCTGGAACTAACAATATCAGTTTCTGTATGTTCTTCTAAAAAGTTATATGCTGACTCAAAAGTTTCTAGTCCCCATTTATCATCAGAGTCTATAAAGTTAATATACTTACCTTCGGCGCTTTCAAGCCCTGTATTTCTCGCTATTGAAACACCTTCATTTTTTTTATTAATATATTTTATGTTTTCAGGATACAAATCTACATTTCTTTGTAAGATATCATGCGTGCCGTCTGTAGATCCATCATTCACTAAAATAATTTGAATATCTTTAAAATCCATACTTTGGTTATAAATACTATCCAATGTTTCTTGAATATATTCTTCTGTATTATATACAGGAATAACAACGCTTACTTTAAATGGGTAATGCTTGTTTTCCTTGTTGTAAACCTTACGTTTCATCTTCTTTTTAAAATTTAAAAATTTCAAGATAAACTCCTCCATTTTGTTGATTCATGATTGTTTTAAACTTGGTTTTTTTAAATTCTTTTTATTTTGGTGATGATCCTAAATATTAAAGATACACTTTTAGCATTGTAGATGTTATTGTTGGATTTAATTTTCAACAGAAAACCTGACAAAATAAAAAATATCGGTAACTTTATTGAATACTTATTGAACGTAATGTCATTTTTCATTTTTCTTCCCAATAAATACTTTTCTTTAGTACATACAATATCTGCTGTCACTTTCTTTATAAAAATCTTACTTTCTCCAGGTATCCCAACAGCTTCATTAGAAAAAGTGAATTGTAATATTCCGTTTTTAAAATTGTAACCCTGAATCAGTACTTTAATTTGTTTGTGAAGTAAAGATAAATCCATTTTCATATCTTTCAATTGGTACATGTAAATTTTACAGTAAAGCGGGCATTCTAATTGGTCTATTGTTTTAGTACTTATATTTATAAACAGTTGTTTTGAAAGATGCATAAATGTCTCTGTAATAAATGACTTATGCTCGATTATGTACTTCTGATTATACTCTGCAAGATATCCTAAATAGTGTCTTGCGATTAAGTATTGAATATAAGGAAGAACCTCACCGTATAATTTCTTTGATAGGTCAATTAATGGAAAATATGCATTTTTCAAATGTGCTGTATATCTGCTTTCTTCGCCCCATGCAGCATGGCTTAATGAATTTGTATTATTGCGATCATAATAATAATAAGCACCATTAACCAGTCCATACTTCAGATTTTCTAGTAATATCGTATTGATTAATAAAGCGTCCTCCCAAAAGGTCAGGCTTTCTTGGAACCTATGGTGTAATGAGTTAAACACTTCACTTCGAAACACAGTTCCTCCCATATGGTACTGAATAGATGTTGAATGTTGTCTGATATCTACATAGCCTGATGTATTTTGAAATTTGAAATTCAAAGATTGTGGGGATAATTGATTATTTTTATTTAGTATAATCGGAGCTACTGATAACTTTAATTCTGGATATTGCTCAAAAATTTCCAGGTGTGCTTCAATATAATTTTCGCTAATAGTATCAGAGTCATCTATAAATGCAGTAAATAAAGAAGCTTTATCCAATGCATTTAAGCCGGCATTACGTGCCGCACTGACACCTTTATTTTCTTGGTTTATAACTTTTATTCTTTGATCATCATATCCTTCTAAAATTCTTTTAGTGTTGTCTGTACTTCCATCATTTATCACAATGATTTCTATCTCTTGAGATGTCCTATTGTTTAAGATACTCTCAATCGTCTTACTGATTGTTTTTTCTGCATTATAAGCAGGCAGTATAAAGCTAAACATTTGTTCACCAACGCTTTCGATTCTATGTTGTATTTCTTTGTGGTTTGCATTTGCCTTATAATCAATATACTACATAACGTTTTTAAACAAAAGTAAATGTTGCTCAACTTTTATTTTAAATTTTAATACTTCACAACACATATTATGAGTGTATTTATTGCTAATCTATATTTGTGCAATAAACAAATAACGACGCACTTGCTTACACAAATGCGCCGTTATTTTTATCTATATTCACTTTCAACTGATTCTACAACTTGTTCATAACTCATACCAGTAGAGATGTTGACACTTGCTAGAAAGCTGCCTTCTACAATAGGTGCTTCTACTTTCTCTACTCTATATTGTCCATCGTACATTTCAATAGCCATATCTAAGTTCATTTCTGCTGAACCTAAATCATAGAAACAAATCGCATCGTCTTTTAAACCTTCAATTGCTTGTTGGATAGGTTCAAAGGATGTTCCAATAGTACCGTCACTGCCGCCGACTGGAATCACTTGCACGCCTTCAGCCATTTGGCTAATAAGTTTTTTGATGCCGTTTGCGATTTCTTCACTATGACTGACTACAATAATCGCTGTCATTGATTTACTCATCTCCTATCAATGCGTTTAAGATATAAACACTACTTTGTGCACCTGGATCTGTGTGACCTCTTGACTCTTCTTTGAAGTAAGCTGCACGTCCTTTTGTCGCAACTAAATCTTCTGTATTATCTGCGAGTGTTTGAAGGTATGCGATATCAACAGTCTCTCCATTTTCTACCGCTTCTCTCGCTCTTTCAATCACGTCGTACATTGTTTTTTCATCTAGTTCAACTTTACCGCGTTGATGTACCGCTTGTGAAAATGCCTCTAACAACTTAGGTAAGTTGTCTTCTGTAATCTCATCTTCCGCAACTTGTGCCATTTTGACAAAACTGAAACCGTATAATGGACCTGAAGCACCACCAACTTTAGACATTAAAGTCATTCCCGTTGTTTTCAAAACATCTTGGACTGTGTCCGCATTTTCTAATGCTTGTGGTAAGGCATTAAAGCCTCTGACCATGTTGACACCATGGTCACCATCACCAATGGCACGATCAAGTTCTGTTAATGTATCTTCACGTTCTTGAAAAATTTCTTGTAAATGAATTAAACGTTGTTTTAATGTTTCTGCATTCATAGTTCATTTCCTCCTTGTGCGTTATCCGAAATAACGGCTTGTTGTCGGTGCGTTTAATGCGTTCAAACGGTCCTCAGTACTTTCTAATAACGTTAATGAAAAACCTTGCATATCTAACGATGTCATATAATCACCGACAAACCAGTCTTTGACTGAAACATTTTCTGCTTCAAGTGCTGCTTGGATATACTTCACTGCGATATTTAATTCTGAAAGCGGTGTGCCGCCCATGCCGTTTACCATCACTATGACTTCTTTCGCTTGGACTTCTTCGTTCAAAGCTTGAACTAATTCAGTCGCAATATCTTGGATAGGTTTAACCGCTTCTCTCTTCAATCCACGTTCCCCATGAATACCGATACCGATTTCCATATCTCCAGATTCTAAATCAAAGCCATACTTACCAGTGGATGGTACAAATGGCGGTGTGAGTGCCATGCCTATTGTACGCATATCAGCTAATAATGCTTCAGTTTGTTCTACAATCGTTTCTAGCGATTCACCTTGTTCAGCAAGGTAACCTGCAAACTTATGCACAAAAACTGTGCCTGCTACACCACGGCGCATCTCTTTATCTTCTACCGCAATATCATCTCTGACAATCACTTTACCGACTTTGATACCTTCCATTTCAGCCATTTCTTGCGCCATTTCAAAGTTCATAACATCTCCGGCATAATTTTTGATAATCAATAAGACACCGTCACCATTATCAACAGCTTTAATCGCTTCTAAAATTTTATCCGGTGTCGGTGATGTAAAGATTTCACCGCATACTGCCGCATCTAACATTCCCTGTGCAACATAGCCTGCATGTGCAGGTTCATGTCCGCTTCCTCCGCCAGAAACTAACGCAACACCTTGTTGCTTTTTCTCTTTTCTAACAACAACCGTCTCAGAAATGACAGTTTGCTCGGGATTTGAAAGTGCTAAACCTTCTAACATATCTGAAAGTATTGTAGTTTTATCTTGAATTAATTTTTTCATATGTGCACAACCCCTTTTTGTGTTCAATCATCAATTCATATTTTAGATACACCTCTATTATATAGTCTGACTAATGATTATTCATGTGATAAGAGGTTAGATCCTACAATCATTCAATTAAAAAATATGTTATATTACAATTAAGAAAAGCAATATAAATCACATACAAAGAAGGTGTGTCTACTATGAATCTTTCTTTTGCTAAGCGTGTTGCCGATATTATCACGATTGTCAGCTTTATTGCTTTATTAGTTTTATTGTCCATTAACTTCTATTTTAATATGCAAACAAATGGTTTTTCAGCAGGGTTCAAAATCGAAAGCACTACTAACATTATTTTTGTATCACTGTTATTTGCTACTTGTTTAATCAGCGATATCATCAGTACCGTTTTAAAACGAAAACTTAAATACAAACATTAACAAAAAGCCCTCCTACTCGGTTTGAATAGGAGGGCTTTCCAACGCTGATATCTGTTTACATCGATACAAGACTATTTGATTTTCTTAACATAAATCGATTTTAAACCGATTTGACCGACACCTGGAATTTTACAATCGATGTCATGACCGTCTTCAGGATCTACTAGACGGATACCTTTAACTTTCGTACCTTGCTTAATCACAGATGAAGCACCTTTGATTTTCAAGTCCTTAATCACTGTCACAGTGTCACCATCTTGTAATTCTTGACCATTGGCATCTCGTACTTTTAACGCTTCCTCAGCTTCTTCTACTGAATCTTGCGTCCATTCATGTCCGCACATCGGACAGACAAATAACGCACCATCTAAATACGTATATTCCGAACCACAGCTCGGGCAATTAGGTAATGTTTGTTCCATGTTCTCCTCCATGCTCTGTAATGACCCTCTAAATCTACCATATTTCCATAGAAAAAGATATATCAGCGATTAGAATTTAATTTTTTCGAATTGTTTTCTATATTCATGTCTAAGAAATATCTTTATATTTAAAACCAACAATGCCCAAAATAAATAGCATCGTTGCTATCACAAGCATAATTATAGTCGCAGACCAATCCATATCTGCAATCGGCAGACGTGGTACATGCCCAAACGGCGTCACTTTTTTCAACCATTGCTTTATATTTAATAATTGTCCTAGATATACGACTAAGAAAGAGTAAGCTAAATAGAGATAGACAATTAAACTCCCTTTCTTAAACCAACCGATAATACAAACAGCCAATCCCGCAAAGACTAATATTGCTGGAATAAAAACTAACCCTGCAGTGAAGATTTTATTAAAAGCAATAGGTTTATCCATACTTGAGACAGCACCCATATACATTCCTAACGTAGCTGAACTGATCATCAAGACACTGTTGATCAATCCAATCCAAATAAAGCTCATTAAATAACGCATACGATGTATGGGCAAAGCCAGTATACTTTCTGTATGGCTTAATCTGATTTCCTTTTGGGTTTTAAAGATTGCCATTAAAACAGGTATGGTTGAAATCATGCCCATAATTGCCATCAATATCGGCACAAATTGTTCAGCATAGTTATTTCCTTTGCCAGTCAACATTCTTTGTAACAGCGGATTTTCTTTAAAGAAATTTTCTAAATCTCCAAATACCGAACCATACGACAAACCTAGCATCAACATACCTATAGCCCAAACGATTATTCAAGTACGCTGTAAATGAAGTTGTAGTCCTAAAGGTGATTTTAATAAAGATGATGCACGCGAACGCCCTTTAAACGTTGGCAATAACCCAGACTCCATATCACGGTGTCTATTCAATATCACCGCAATAATTAATAATATGAGAGACATTCCAAATAACGCAGCAACCGGCCACCAATGGTTATGACTATAAATATCGGCGCGTGTGATCCAACCAAGGGGAACAATGTAAGAGAGCCAAGAAACTGACACATCGCCTATGGCACGCATTAAATACATTATCAATAACAAACTAATACTGATGCCTGTTGTCTGACTTTGTGTCGTGGTTAATTGCGCGACAAGTAATGTCAACATACTTATCATAAAACCTGATACCGCAATAAGCATGCCGTATAACCATGCACCTTCAACACTAAAATGATCAATACCTGTAAACATCAAGCCTATACTGATTGATATACCTAAAATGACATTAATGATTCCCTGTTGAATTATCGTACTCAAAATCAATGTCGTACGTCCTATCGGTAAAGCAGATAACATCGCTAAACGTCCCGCTTCTTCATCCCCTCTTGAATCTTTCGAAACAAATAAGATATTCATAATACTGACGAGAATCACAGTAAACATCAACATCTCATAGCTGAACATCGTCGCTATAGTCATTTGGTCTAAAGAGAATTTACCAAGCATCGCTTGCATCGCAGGATTCTTAAACATTTCAAACAGTGGTACTAATGCTTGTTTATCAGGATACAAATTCGCAAATGATTGTGGAATCATTAAGGTTAATGCGATTAATCCTACTAACCAAAAGATGATAGACCATTTATTCCGCTTCAAATAAAACAACATTATCTTAGAAAGTGTCAGTCGCTTTTGTGTCATCTTACTCACCTTCTTTTAGCTGCTCGCCATAGTGTCGTAAGAATAAATCTTCTAAAGTCATCGGTTGGCTTTCTAACTTTTTAATGTTGAAGCGACTTAAATATTGAATCACTGTACTGGTTTGATCAGTATCCACTTGAAATTGATACGTTTCATCTTGTTTGGTTACATCATGTACACCTGGTTGCGCTTCTAAATGTGTTAGTATCTCTTGTGTCATGACGGTAAAGCGCATACGTGTTAAATGACGCATTTCATCTAATGTGCCTGTTTCTATTAATTCACCTTTACGTATAATTCCTACACGGTCACATAGTTGTTCTACTTCAGAAAGAATATGGCTTGATAATAGTACTGTTTTTCCACGCTCACGGCACGCTTTTACGTGATGCTGAAAGACACGTTCCATTAAAGGGTCTAAACCAGACGTTGGTTCATCAAAAATATACAAATCTACTTCCATACTTAGTGCGGCAATCAAAGCAACTTTTTGTCGATTCCCTTTAGAATACGTACTGCATTTCTTGTGAATATCCAACTCAAAATCTCGAATTAACATTTGTTTACGTTCATGGTTCACTGACTTTTGTAAACTTAATAAGAACTCAATAACTTCTTCTCCAGTTAAATTCGGCCACAAATTCACATCACCTGGGACATACGCAATGCGTTCATGTATGGCTACTGCTTCTTTAAACGCATCCTTACCAAATAACGTAACACTCCCGGAACTTGGTTTTAATTGGCCTAACATCGTCTTAATTGTCGTTGATTTACCTGAACCGTTCGGACCAATAAAGCCGAAAATTTCTCCTTCTTCAACCCTCATATTTAATTTAGAGAGTGCTTCGAATTTACCAAAGCGTTTTGTGAGATTATTAATTTCTAGAACTGATGTCATATAGATCACCTTCTTATTTCTATTATTCATCTATACTTTAAGAACTTGACTCCATTATACACTTGTTTCACTCAAGAAAAGGCTCACAAATAAATAAGGACATTCCAAAAAGAATGCCCTCATGATTATTTGAATGCTCGTGTATCTATATTTTCTTCTTCCAAGATTTTTTCAATTTTCTTTTGTTCACGTTTGTTAGGTTTATCGTTTCCTTTTTCAATCGCACCGACTTCTTTTACAGAAACACGTCCATTTTTTGAAGAAGCAATTGCGGTATCTATTTTTTCATCGATATCTCTGAGGTATTGGTTAGAGTTTGTAATGTAGCGATTAATTTTATGCGCATGTCCGTCATAACCTTTCGGTAAACGATTTTCATTAATATACTGCGCAAAGTTATTATCATTCGTACTTGCTAGCTCACTGGCTTTTTCAATATGTTTTGCATCGCGTTTAGAAAGCCCTTCTTTTGAATGCAGCTTTTGTTGATAGTGTTCATAAATACGTGTGATATCATGATCAGCATTCAAATACGTTTGGATATCTTGTTTTAATTCTGCTTTAGTCAATTTTTGATTCTTTTTCTTCTTGTCAAAGATAGACGGATTTAAATCCACTTGTTGTCCTTCTGATTTCGCAGATCCAGTATCTTTCTTGTGTTCTTGTTGTGGCGGTGCTTTTTGCGTCGGTTCTTGTTTGGCCTCTTGTTTGACTTCTTTCACTTCTGAAGAAGCACATCCTGATAATATCAATGTCATAGACGCAAAAAGCAATCCCGTTATTAATTTTTTCACTGTTACCTTCTCCTTTGATTCTGCGCCTTATTTTATCTTTTTAATAATTCACTCGCTCAGTCATTTTTTACCCTAAATCTCATAATGTATGATGTTATCTTCTAAAATCATATATAAAAAGCTTTCATTGAAATTTGATTTAGAAAAATTAAAAATTAGTCACGCAACTCATTAAAGTTAGTGTATAATACTTCCATACACATATTCTATTCCGTACAACATAAAAAGAAAATAGATGATATGCAGTTCGCAGTTTCACTCTGCACGCCATCCATTCTCTATATAAAAACTACAAAGAGGTGTAACATCATGGAAAACAATGATTTAAAACGCAGTATGACCAATCGTCACATTCAGCTGATCGCCATCGGGGGCGCTATCGGTACGGGGCTTTTCTTGGGGGCAGGGAAAAGTATTGCGTTAGCTGGGCCATCCATTCTTTTGGCCTACATCATTATCGGGTTCTTCTTGTTCATTATGATGCGTGCATTAGGTGAACTTCTTTTATCAAACAGTCAATACAATTCATTTATTGATATTGCGGAAGATTATTTAGGCCATATGGCTGGTTTCTTTACAGGTTGGACGTACTGGTTTTGTTGGGTAGCTACAGGTATTGCGGACATCACAGCTGTAACCAAATATATTAATTTCTGGTGGCCGTCTTTCCCACCTTACTTAACAGCGATTATCACAGTTATCTTACTACTCGCACTAAACTTAATGACCGTTAAAGCTTATGGGGAAATCGAATTCTGGTTTGCGATTATTAAAGTTATTGCGATTTCATTCTTAATTGTCATTGGCCTTTATTTAATCTTTACTGGATTCTCATCACCTAACCATATTCAAAGTGGTTTCAGCAACCTTTACTCTCACGGCGGATTCTTCCCTAATGGGGTTATGGGATTTTTACTCGCTTTCCAAATGGCAGTATTTAGTTTCGTAGGGATTGAATTAGTCGGTGTTACTGCACGTGAAACAAAAGATCCAGAAAAGAACTTACCGAAAGCCATCAACAGCGTCGGTATTCGTATCATCATCTTTTATGTTTTAAGCTTAATGGTTATTATGAGTATCACACCATGGGATAAATTAGATCCTAAAGAAAGTCCATTCGTTAACTTATTCGTTTTAGCCGGTATTCCAGCTGCTGCGGGTATCGTTAACTTTGTGGTATTAACTTCAGCATCTAGTGCCGCAAACAGCGGATTATTCAGTAACAGTCGTATGGTTTAGCTGTTTCAGACAGCGCACCTAAAGCTTTAGGTAAAGCCAATCGTCACGGGGTCCCATACAATGCATTGATTTTCTCAGGGGTTGTCTTATTCTTAGCAGCATTATTGAACTATGTTATTCCAGATACTGTATTCACAGTCGTAACTACAGTCGCAACAATTTTCTTTATCTTTATTTGGACAATCATTTTAGTTTGTTATATCAAATATCGTAAAGCACATCCTGAATTACATGCTGCTTCAAAATTTAAAAACTTCTTTGGTATAGTTGGTTCATATAGTACCCTTGTCTTCTTCGTTATTGTCATCGCGATTTTATTCTTAGCTGAAGATACAAGAGTAGCCTTATACTTCTCACCATTCTGGTTAATCTTATTATTTATCGCATATAAAGTCGGCGGCTTTAAAAACCGTGGCTTAAATCGCATTAAACATTAATACACAACACATCAAACAGGTGGAGATTTGAAGTCTTCACCTGTTTTTGTGTATATGATACAAATTAAAAAGCCGGATCAGTTGAGCTGATCCGACTTCCTTTATATAAAATAACTTCGACTCACAATAATTAGTTCAAGCGTGTTGGTGTATCGCCTGTTTTGATGACATTAAGTGCAGCGTTTAATCCGCCTTCAACTAAGTTACGTACCGCTTCATCAGAGAAGAATGCGATATGTGGTGTTAATTGAATTCTGTCATTTTCGATTAATTTTTTGAATGTTTCATCTTCAAGTTCTTTACCAGTAAAGTCAAATGTGAAGTAAGGCATTTCGAACTCGTAAGTGTCGACAGCTGCGCCTGTTAATTTGCCTTCATTGACCGCATCGATTAATGCTTCTGTATCTACAACTGCACCACGTGCTGCGTTAACTAAGATTGCGCCATCTTTGAATTTCGCAAACATTTCTTTATTGAAAATGTGGTGGTTGTCTGCAGAACCTGGCATGTGTAAAGAAACGATGTCCGCATCTTTAACTGCTTCTTCAATCGTATCTTTATATTCTAAGAAATCTAATGAATCATTTGGATATAAATCATAACCTACAATTTTAGCACCGAAGCCTGCGAAAAGATTACCAGTTAATGCGCCGATACGTCCTGTACCGATAATTGCGACTGTCATGTCTTTTACTGGTCTTGCCATAATTGTCGCATCCCAAGTAAAGTCATAGTCTTGAACACGTTTTTCAATACGTGGGAATCTACGTACAAGATTTAATGCAGCAGCTACTGAGTATTCCGCAATTGTTTCAGGAGAATAGCTAGGTACGTTTGAGATAATAATACCGTGTTTTTTCGCTAATTCTAAATCATACATGTCAAAACCTGCAGTACGTTGTGCGACTTGTTTGATGCCCATTGCTTCTAATTTAGGGTAAGCTTCTTTTTCAAGTTTGCCGAATTGCATTGTTGTAACGCCGTCAAACCCTTCAAGCTGATCCAAAGTATCATAGCTTAAGAAGTCATTTGAGAATGAAACTTCAACATCATTCTCTTTAGCCCAGTTCAAAGCTACATCTTTTTCATAATCACGTGTACCAAAAAATTTAATTTTTGTCATAATTACTCCCTCAATTCTAAAAGTTGTATAGTAGAGTAATTCATATCCTATCTAATATATTATGTGAATACATTCACAAAGTCAATAGGTTATAAATTAATCTGAATAATCTGTCAAACTGATTATACTCCATTTGCGTACGTTTGCATATATGATTGTTCAATACTTTTAAAATTTTAAATAACATTGTACAAAGCGGTGTCTATATACCATGATTCTGGAACAATTATTGGATTATAAACATCTAGACACTTTCTATTTTGGAACTCTACGACAAAACATTATTGAGGTTGGCTGAACTAAAAATACGCACGCCATAGTTTAGAAATTCACTATAGCGTGCGTATTAGATTAGTCATCTTTCTTTTTATAACGAATTGTCGGCTGATGCTCACCTTTTGTGAACGCTTCTGTTGCTTTTCGTCTGCGTTCAGCCCGTAACTTTCTGTTTTTCTTAGCTTCTCTTTTATTATAAGCAATATTCAAAGAAGCCCCTTTTTGGGTGTTGTCTTTCATATACATATACGAACCAACGTTATAAGCCGTACGTACAATCATTTGCCCAGCGACTGGTGACGTCATGTATAAGAATAAGATCGTTAATAGCGTTCTGACACTGAAATAATCACGTGTAAACCAGAAATATATAAATACGCCAATTAATGAAAACAACACAGATAAGGTCGAACTTTTCGTTGCGGCGTGTGCACGCAAGAAGATATCATCAAACTTTAAAATACCGATGGCACTAATGAGAGCGACAATAGATCCCAACAAGATAAGGACAGCTGCGAATAAACTAACGATTTCGTTTATTATCAAAGATTCGTCCTCCTTCTACGAAGCGTGAGATACCAATGGTACTCAAGAATGCGAGGATAGCGATAATTAAGCTCGCATCTAAGAAAGTTAAGGTGTTTAAGACGATACTGAGTAAGCCTACAATAGAGATAATCATCGCACCAATACTATCAAATGCGACCACCCTGTTAGGTGTTGTCGGTCCTTTAATCACACGTATCAAAGCGATAATCACCGCAATACCGTAAATGACTAAAGCACTCCGTATCATCCAATCTATGACCATTTCAATCATTTGAGCACCTCCCATATCAAACGTTCATATTTCTTAATCTGCTTGGTTAAAACTGCTTTGTCTTTTTCAGAAACATCGATCGCATGAATAAAGAAACGACTGCCATCAGGTGATACCCTGAGTACGAGCGAGCCTGGTGTCAACATAATTAACAAGGTCAGTAAAGTAATCGCCCAGTCTCTTTTCAATGACGTTTCATAAATTAATAAACCTGGGTTCATGTCATGTGATTTAAATAAGATATAGTTGATGGTTGATAAACTCGATATCAACAGCTGCATATTATAAATCAAAATGAATTTAGAAATAATCCAGACTTTCTTTAAATAGAAGACACGTTTAAAGAAGAATCGATGGATTAAATATACAATCGCAATACCAATCAGATATCCCGCAATAAATGTAGACAAGTGGAATTTATCTTCGTCTTGAAAGAGCGTCCATAATACAGCAATTAAAATATTCAGGGTTAGTTGGGCTAACATTATTCCACCTCCACATTTGGGATAACTGATTTGATATAGTCACTAGGGTTTATATTAAATTCCGCCGCATGATGTGCGACATCTAAAATCCATTCGGCACAAAGCCCCATCAGGATAGTCGCAACTGTTAATAAAATCATCGCGATCAACTTATGCGGCAAGATTGGTTGTCGTTGGACTACAGGCATCTCTTCTCTACCGAAATACATATAGAAAAAGACTTTCAATAAACTATACATCGCAATCAAGCTGGTGATAATCATCAGTGCGACACCGACCACATACCCTTCAGCGAGTGCACCTTGTATAATCAGTAATTTCCCAGGAAATCCACTGAATGGCGGTACGCCGCCAATAGATAATGTGACAATAAATAAAATAATACCTAATGACGGATGCGTATGAATCAAACCGCCCATTTGTTTATAACTTCGGTAACCTGTTAAGACAACAAAGACACCCATGACTAAGAATAATAAGGTCTTAATAATCATGTCATGACCGGCATAGAAAATCGCACCTGTCACACCTGCTTGATTCAAGGTACTGATACCCATGACTGAGAAGCCGATAGACAAGATAACTTGATAAGCGGCTATTTTCTTCACATCTTCATAACCCAGTACACCGATAGCACCAATAATCATCGTAATGATTGCCATATAATACATGAGTTGATGTGTAATATCAGGCTGTTGATCAAATAACAACACCATGACACGGATTAACGCATACACACCGACCTTTGTCATCAATCCCGCAAATAACGCAGCTAATTCAGTATTCAATGCGGCATAGGCTTTAGGCAGCCACATAAACATGACTAAAGCTGCTTTACCGCCGAACACGAAGATCATAATAATCGCAATCATCGTCATCATCGGCGGTTGGTCACTTTCACTAATCCGCATCGCTAAATGACCGAAGTTCAATGTGCCGAGTGTGCCATATAAATAAGCGACACCGATAAGGAAGAACCAAGAACTGACAACGTTCATCACGACATAAATGACACTCGCACGTAATTGTTCTAGTGTTTGACCAAGTGTTAATAAGACGAACGACGCAATCAACATAATTTCAAACATCACGTACAAGTTGAAAATATCAGCAGTTAAGAAACTGCCGTTGACACCTGTCAGCATAAATAAAATAAAAGATGGTAAGAAATAACGGTTCGCAAGATGTTCACGCTTACCAAAACCGAAATAAATAACACAAGTAACCACTAAGTTGGCAATTGTGACAAAGAAAATACTTAAAGTATCGCCGACAAATTGAATGCCGAATGGCGGCTGCCAATCACCAAAATTGATTACTAGCGGTTGATGTTGATAAACATACGCTAATAAATAAGCTGAAACTGCTGTGTTGATGATTTGAATCGTAATCGCGATACGTCTCGTAACCATTAAACGTTCTTTAAAGAAGAATAAAATTAATCCTGTGACTAAAGGCAACAACAGTGGGATTAACATCATATTATTCATCGACATCATCATCCTCACCGCGTAACGCTTCAATTCGGTTTACCCGTGTCACTTTATAAGTACGATAGACTAAGACAAGTAAGAATGCGGAAACCGCAAATCCGATGACAATTGCGGTTAAAATCAACGCTTGTGGTAAGGGATCTACATAATTACTGCCTTCATCGTTAATAATCGGTACTTTTGTACCATCAAAGCCGCTCATCGCTAAAATGACTAA
Organism: Staphylococcus sp. HMSC056G08; assembly: GCF_001812305.1. Lineage (NCBI taxonomy): Bacteria > Bacillati > Bacillota > Bacilli > Caryophanales > Staphylococcaceae > Staphylococcus > Staphylococcus sp. HMSC056G08. The sequence goes on along the minus strand of NZ_KV808534.1, from coordinate 99,176 downwards.
GTTTGCGACGTGTGTATAAATGGCAGTACCTAAAACAATCCGAATTAAGTTTTTCGATAAAATCATATACGTGCCTGCAAAAGTTAAAATACCAATAATTATAATAAGTATGACGTTCAACTTTTATCACCACTTATCGCAAGCATAATTGTCGTCACTGAACCGACGACTGTTAATAAAATACCGAATTCAAACAATGTCACACTTGAAAGATGCACTTTCTCTAAGTAAGGCAATGTGACGTAAACATCCTCATGTGACAATAAAGGGTGTCCAAAAAACATTGGTACGATTGCGGTAGCAATGGATAATAAAGAACCTGTAATCGTAACTGCTCTGAAATCAAGCGGCAGTGAACGAATGACCTTTTCAACATCAAAGGCTAGAAACATCAGGATAAACGCTGAACTGAACACTAAACCGCCGATAAAGCCGCCACCCGGATTATCATGACCCGCTAAGAAAATATAAGAACCGAAGGTCAAAATAATGAAAACTGCTACTTTAGAAATCGTTTCTAATACAATGTCATTTTCGTGCATCTGAATCACCCTTTCTGATTTTGAATTTAATTAAGGAATAGATACCGAGACCCACTATCATAATGACAATGCCTTCTAACATGGTATCTAGTGCTCTGAAGTCTCCGAGAATTGCGTTGACAATATTTTTAGAACCTGCCAATTTATCACTATGTTCATAGAAACTTGAAATCTTATTAAACGCTTGTTCTTGTTGTGCAATAATCACAAACGTCACGACAAAGAGCGACATTAATAAAGCAATAGATAGCTTGACCGCTTCTTTCCCGACATGTACTTTATCTCGTCGTACGTTCGGTAAATGATAAAAGACTAATAAGAATAAGATAGTCGTAATCGTTTCAATCACTAACTGTGTCATCGCCAAGTCTGGCGCTCTCATTAAGACAAAGACAATCGCAATCGTATAACCGATAACACCGTTAATAATAATCATCGCCATACGTTCACGTAAGAACACTAATGCAACAGATAAGAAAGCAATATTGGCAGTGACTAAAATTTCAAACCACGTAATCGGCTTCACTTTGAAACCTTCAACAGGTATCCAACCGACGCGAATAAAACCATAAGCCAACATACCGAAGAATAAGAAATAAATCACATGTAAGTATTGATTTAATCGGTTATTCATCATCAACTGCATTCCGCTTCTACTAAAACGCTCACTTCCGCTTAACATACCCCGATAGATACTGTTGATGGATAGAAACTCTGGTAACTTGTTGTAAACATTCATCCAACGTGAACGCCATAAGAGTAAAATACCCACTACATAAATCGTTAAGGTAATCCATAACTCAGGGCTTAAACCGTGCCATGCGGCAATGTGCGGAATAAATGGTGCCACTTTATCTGAATGTCCGATATCACGTAAGGCAGGACCGATTAAATATCGTCCTAAGACGTTCGGGATAATAAAGAATAATGGCATACCGAGTGTAATCACTGCCGGCGCAATATACAGTCCTACTGGCTCATGTTCAGGTACTTGCGGTAAGCCCTCTTTGTGTAACGGGCCAAAGAAAGTATCTTTGACTAAACGTAAGCTGTAAATGAACGTAAAGAGACTGGCAACCACACCAACAATCAACATCACAGAAACAAAGACTTGGTCATACATCGTAAGTTTTTTCGCGCTGACCAATGTCGCAAAGAACATTTCCTTTGATAAGAAACCATTAAATAACGGGAGACCTGCCATCGCCATTGCGCTGATGGTCATCATCACAGTTGTGACTGGCAATAGTTTACGTAAACCGCCTAAACGCGATAAATCACGTGTGCCTGTTTCATGATCTACAATACCAACACCCATAAAGAGCACACTCTTAAAGAGCGCATGGTTGATTAAATGAAACAGTCCCGCAAATAAACTCGCAACATAAAAGGCTTGGAACCCTTGTGCTTGGTGACTATATGCTAAAAATCCAAAGCCGACCATCGACATAATCATGCCGAGTTGACTGATTGTGGAATAAGCAAGCAATCCTTTTAAATCACGTTGTCCAACTGCCACAAAGGAACCGACCATTAAAGTGATAATACCAATTGTGATAACAATATAAGCTACCCATGGCTCATAACCTAATATCGGTGTAAAACGAAATAGTAAGTATAATCCGGCTTTAACCATTGTCGCAGAGTGCAGATAAGCACTGACAGGTGTCGGTGCTTCCATCGCATCTGGCAACCAGATATGAAATGGAAATTGTGCCGATTTCGTAAAGGCACCTAATAAAATAAAGACAACCGCAAGTGGGAACCAAGGAGATTCATACATCGTTTGGCGAACGGGAATTTGCACTAATTCAGAAATAGTATTTGTACCGGTAATGTTAAATAAAATCACAAACCCAACCATCATAAACATGCCGCCAAAGACAGTGATTAAGAATGATTTCATTGCGCCTGCCTGACTTGTTGGTCGGTTATACCAATAAGCAATTAATAAGAAAGACGCAATACTCGTTAACTCCCAAAATACGTACAGCAGTATGGTATTATTTGCTAGCACAACGCCTAACATCGCAAACATGAACATTAATAAATACACGTGGAACCTTGGCAAATCATCATGTGCTTTTGATAGGTATGCATTCGCATATAATACAACACCTGTACCAATTAAAGTGATTAACAAGGCAAAGATTAAAGACAAGCCATCTAATCTGAACGCAAAATTTACATCGATTGACGGCATCCACGGCAATGAAACCATAACCAGTTGATTGGCGGCGATGCGTGGAATCATGGTTATAAAATAAATTGCGCTGATAACGGGCGCACTTAACGCTATCCATCCAGCTTGTCTGCTTAAAGTTGTTCTGTATCGACCCGTGTTATGCGTAATTTCTTGTTGTGCTTGTTCTGATGCTGACGCTGGTCGTGCAGAACGATTCGGCAGGTTTGTCATGAGTACGAACAACATCACAACAATAATAAAGACAAACAGCCAAATAAGGCTCATAAGAAGTGAGACTCCTTTCTATAGTTGAGTTAAAGTCATATCTAAAAAATAAAAATTAAAGATCTAATTGAATCGTAATCGTGCGGTTTTGTTGCGGAACATCTATAAATTTGAGGGTCTCAGATAAAGTCTGATGACCGAGGTATTTTTGTATCACTGTAAGCGGTGTACCCGATTGGTACGCATGATAAGCAAAAGTTTTACGTAAAGATTGAAGACCGACTTGAGAGAGTCCATTTTGAACAGCAGCATCATGAATAATACGATACGCTTGTTGACGAGAGAGCGGACGCTTTGTTTTCATAGAACGAAATAGATAATCGTCATGACCAATTCCTTTATCTTTCATAAATTCATCCAATTCCTCACATAACGATTGAGGCAACGGCACATTAATTTCAGATATCCCAGGTTGTCGCCAAACATTAATCACAGCCTGACAATGCTCATCTTGTGTTAAAACATCTAGTCCTTTTAAATGAATTAACGTACTAATTCTTAAACCTGTATGTATTGCTAAACGAAACAACAAATAATCACGCTGGTTATGTTCACGTAACGTTTCATACATCGCTTCAATGTCCGATTTATCCTTAATCGGCAACACACATTCCATGAAAAGCCCACTCCTTTCTAATTAACAAAATATTGCCACATTAAATTAATGATACTTAATCATTATAATTCATATTTAAGTAACATTAAAGTAACGAAGTCTCATTTTTTCAAAAAATTTAAAATCGTTTATTTGTTAAAAATCATAAAAAAGAAGCGAGCCAAAGCTCACTTCCTTTAACTTGTATTAATTTTTAATATCACAAATCGCGCTAAAATTCTTTATCCTTCTTAGAATGCTTCATTACTTTTGGAGGTTTCCCTACTAAGAAATATGAAAATAAAATGACTAATATGCCTAATAAGGCTGAATAAATGAGGATATATAACTTTTCATTTGGCATTGGAATTATGTATTGCATTGTACAATAGACTAAAAATGCGATTAACCCTATTCTTATCGCATAACTAAAACAGCTCATACTTAGACCTCCAAATCTGATAGACGTTTTAAAATCCTTTACCATTAATTGTCACAGTTCTTATCTCTCTTAACTTCACCGTATCATTCTTTTAAACTTTTATTAATTATTTCCATTAAAAAGAAGCGAGCCAAAGCTCACTTCTTCTTATTAGTCTAATCGAATAATAGGTTGTTGTTCATTATTACCTATCATGATTTTACTTTCTACCGCTTGTATTTGTGACTTAGGAATATTTAATTTTTTCAAATCTGCAACCTTATATTCTTTCATGAACCCATTTTCAATCTCTTGATTATAATCTGCATAATATGTTTGCGTTCCCCATACTATAACTTTTTCATGCGAAATACCAACTAAAACAGAATATGGTCCAGAACGCGGGTCAAATATATAATAAACCATATCTGTTGGCGCATGAATTAATTTCATTTCACTTTCTGGCTGAATCAAATGGACTTCATTTACTTTGAAATGATGTATTTTACCATCATCTGTTCTACCTGAATATTTACCTTCTAACACTTCTTGCCCTGTGATATATTTTTGATCAAAATTCGGATTCAATATCATCAATGCTACATTGTGTTTAATCTCTTGTTCTGTTAAAGGTCCTTTTTGTGTTTGCGGTTCTTCTTTTTGATTCTCTGTACTTTCTTTTGAAGTATTGGTTTGATTATTATTTTTTGTTTCTGATGTTACTTTGTCTTGTTTAGCGTTTGTTTCTTTTGTCTCTGTTTTCTGTTCTGATGACTTAGAAGTTTGTTTATCTTCTTGTGATTGTGTTCCACATGCGGCTAATAAAAGTAGACTCAAGATCATTGTGAGTATCATTCTAAGTTGTTTCATCTTTTACGCCTCAATTCTCAGGGACAAACTGTAATGTGTGCGGTGTTGCTTGATAGATATGTCGTGTTAGCGTAACGATTTCATTTGAATCGAGTTTCAACTGTTCAAGTTCTTTCACTTTAAAGACTTGTGTCTCTTCTTCTTGAATGAATTGATTATAATCTAATTTTACTTTTTGAGATACTGCATCTTCAGAACTGATTGTTGATTTACCAATAACGATTTCATTATCAGATACACCGATTACTGTTTTCTTGTCAGGATCTTTTGTATGTGTTACAAAATAATACTGCATGCCTTCAGGACTATTTTCTACTTGAGGTACTTCTAAAGATTGGAAAAGTATATAGTTCGGAATGCGAACTTGTTGTCCGTCATCTGTTGTATAAGTTTTCTGTTTTAAATCTTTAGCGTTAACGTATGTTTTGTTTAACTTAGGATCTAGTAGCATCATCGCGATATGTTTTCTATCCATATCTGCTTCAGGACCAGGTGCAAGAGCCTCAGGCCCTTTAACTTTACCGCTATCTCTTTCTAAATTTGGTTCTTCATTTTTCTTTGATGAATCTGAGGATTGAGCATCTTTTTCAGTTGTTGCTTTATCAGCTTCTTGTTGCGTTTGTTTAGCTTGTACATTCTTATTTGTATCAGTGTCAGCATGCGCTTTATCTTTTTTCTCCGCTTCATGTACTTCTATTTTTATATCTTGTTTAGTGTGGTACGTCGTATGTGTTTGTTTTTTCTCTTTAGGTGATTGGTCTTGTGATTGAGTGTCGGTTGTTTCTTCTTGTTTTTGGTCTGCTTGTTTTTCATTGTTGTCTTTATGGCCACAACTTGCTAAAAGTAGAGTTGAACAAAGCAGTCCAAGCAATAAATGTTGTCGTTTCATGATGTATACCTCCCGATACTTTATTCTTTATAAATATTATACATTAGAAGCTACATTTCCACTATGTAATCCTTATCAAATTCGTCTTTTTAATAAGTTTTGTTTCTTGTCATTGCGGGAAGTTATTAATTATGTAATTATAAATGAATTCAAAATTAATTTTGTTCATAACTTTGTAGAGAGAAAGGAGGCAATTTATGAGTGAGATTAAAGTAGGAATCATTGCTGCTCCAGGGTTTCCTATGGATTTATCAGAGACACTAGCTGAACAAATGCCTACTTCACTAAATAGTAAATTAAAAGAAGATATCAAATGGACTTTCGAATGTGTTTCTGACCCATTAATTGGTTCTGCGGAAGACGTCAACAAAAGTTTAGACGCAGCTCAATCTCTTAAAACCCATCATAAATGGGACTATGCGATTGTTGTGACAGACTTACCCATTGTCGAACAACGTAAAGTAATAGTAGGTAATTTAGATGAACCTATGGCTACTGGATTAATCTCAATTCCGGCTTTAGGTTTATTTGGTGTGAAAAGTAAATTGAAACAATGTCTGCTTTATTTTGCGGAAATTATATATTTACATCAAACGAACGAGGATTATCAAACAAAAAAATTAAATCTTTCATTATTTACACGTGTAAAACCCATTAGAAATATATTCGATGATAAACAAGAAAATGATATGGAAACGCAAGATGATCAAGAAGCCGGAGATGATAACTCCCACTCCAAAACAACAACCAAGTTTATTTTAAACCCACTTATTATAAGTTGGATTTTATTATTAGCTGGAATGACCAGAGCCAATCAACCACTTAAAGAAATTCCAAACTTCAAAAAGATTATTTCCATTTCCTTTGCGACAGCTACATACTTAACCATTTTCTCTACCCCATGGCAATTAAGTATTGAATATACTAACTTAAGATTTATCTTTATGACGACACTAGCCATTGGCGGAATGACCCTTTGGATTATGTATGCACACTCGTTATGGGAACATGAAACTTCGTTAACAACTAAAACTTATCGAACAGTTTACAATGTAACAACTGTCTTAACTCTATTGATTATTATTGTATTCAGCTATCTCATCTTATTCTTACTGCTTACAATCAGTGTCGCTTTATTTGTGCCGAATGATTTATATAACATGCAGACGATTAATGAAGGCCAGCGTACACTCGGACAGTTCTTGTACCTTGTATGGTTTGTGACATCACTTGGTTTCTTAGCAGGTGCTTTAGGCGCATCTGTCGAAAACGAAAAGAAAATTCGTGCTATGACTTACTCTTATCGTCAACGTGCACGCTATGAAGAAGCAAAAGAATGGGAAGCTTCTAATTACTATTCATCAGAATCACACCAAAAAGATAATAATGATAACGATCAAAACAATTAAAGAAAGGAGGCTGTAAATTTATGGAACAACTTGTCGTAGGCATTATCGCTTCACCTGGTATTGCGAATAAACTTTCGCATAAATTAGTAGACACATTACCCGGTTTATTAAATGATTACATTTCATCTCAATACGAATGGAAAATTGAAGTCATTGTTGATGCGTTAACAGGATCTGCAGAAGATGCAGACCAAGCCTATCAAAAAACTGAAGATTACTTAGATCGTTATAACTGGAACTATATTATCAGCTTAACTGACTTACCATTACTTCATGATAATGAGTCAGTCATCGCTGTTGATATCAACGAAGAAAACGGAGCAAGTATTATTTCAATTCCCGCTTATGGTTGGCGTCCTGTTACCAAACGTCTAGAAAGAACAGTGCTGACGATTATTCATGAAATCAATCTATTTTTCAGTGACAACCCAAATCAAAACAATGAAGATGAAAATCATCAAGCAACCTATCGAGAAATATTTCCTTTCTCAAAACTAAGAAAAATCCGTACTTACACTGATGATACACATACTATGCATATCCGTTATATTGTCGCATCTAAAACATCTGGTTACTTCCGTTTACTCAGTGGAATGACCTTTGCGAATAACCCATTAAGATTAATGCAAAGTATGAATAGTGTAATCGCAATCGCATTTACAACCGGCGCATCCGGTTTAATCTTCTCCACCATGTGGTCTTTAAGTAATACCTTTACCACATGGAGATTAACAGTCATGTCCCTCTTTGCGATTTTCGGTATGATTTTATGGATTATCTTAGCGCATAACTTATGGGAAAGTGAACGCTTCAGTATTAATAAACGTATTACGCGGTTGTATAATTTAACAACTCTGACCACACTGACAACGTCAGTCATTATTTATTATGTAACACTCTTTACAATATATTTGATTGCGGCTTCTGTATTATTACCAGCACATTTCTTAGGAAAGACTTTAGAACTCGGACATCCTGCCACATTTACTCTTTATCTGTCTATCGCATGGTTCGCAGCTTCTCTTTCAACAATTGCTGGTGCCATTGGTGCAGGTATGCGTAACGAAGAACTGGTACGAGAAAGTACGTATGGTTCTAGACAACAAATGAGAAAAGCCTTAATCAAAGAACGTTCTGATAATAACTAACTATTGAAATCAAGATGCAATGACATCTTGGTTTCTTTTTTTATTTACTACTCTTTTTATAGCGTGGTAGCCTCACGGTTGTCTGAGTTCAGACATCCCAACCTCTTAAAACCGCTTAATATCAGCACTTCTATACATAATACTTTAACCTCCAATTGAGTATCAAAGAAATAAGCAGTTTGTCTTGTAAGCGAATTATTTTTTGTAATTTTCTCACGCATGACAAAAAATTCACAAATTATTACCAAAAGACAAATTATAATGATTTGATATTTATGATACGCTATATTTAAGAATTCCTAAAAATTTTGTTAAAACTTGTTAAATAGTATCACTCGAAAACTTTACAATTTTAGCGAGGGAGCCGAGTTAAATGGAAATCAAACAGTATGTATTGCGTATCAAAAGCAAAATCCTATTACAGCCGACTGACTTGGTATTTCACAAAGGTGAAATCAATCATATTATTGGCAGAAATGAAGTTGGCAAGTCTCAATTAGCTAAAGATTTCGTACTTAATCACAGCGGTCATATGCGCCCAGAGATTACAGAAAACACAACTTTGATTAGTAATGCATCATGTATTCCAAGAGATATCACTAAAGATTTTCTCATTCAATTACTCAAGAGTTATTTTATTTGTACCGTCAAAATCGATTACTTGGGTGACTTGTTAGGGATTGAAACTATTCCTGATCACATCCCTATTCGAAAGTTAAACAAAGGACAACAAGAAAAGCTGAAGCTATTAAGTTTTCTATCAGAAGACAAACCTATCATCATTTTAGATGAGATCACAAAAGACTTAGATGAAACAACAGTTCACGACTTCTATACTTTCTTTAATAACTATATTTCAGATAATCCTGAAAAAGTAATTATCAATATTACACATAGCGCAAAAGATTTAACATACCTACCTGGTAAGTACTTTTTATTTAAAGACCTGACGATTGAAGAATATGATTCTAAAGAAGCAGTTGTCGATGAATACATTTGTTTCTAAAAACTTGAGGTGTGCAAAATGAGGTTAGAGTTAAGAAAAACAGCGTTTAACAAAATAACACTGATTCTTGGTTCGCTTTTTTTATTACTATTCGTTTTAGGTTATGGCTTTACCACCTTTATGAATGATGGTCAAAGCTTGTCATATGGTGAATATTTCTTCAACACATATACGATTGCGGTAGAAACTGGATTCATACTCTTTTCATTCATCATCGCTTATTACTTCAATAAAGAGTATGCAGATCAAAACATCTTATTTTATAAGTTATTAGGAAATACAGACTTCACCTTCTTTTACAAAAAGATGTTTGTCATTTTCTTAGAGTGCTTTGTATTTGTATGTATTGGCATCACTGCCATTTCTTTGATGTTTGGTAATTTCTCGCATTATTTCTTTTTAATCATCATGTTTTCTTTATTAATCTTGCAGTATATCTTAATCATTGGAACAATCAGTATTTTAATTTCCAAAATTTTAATCAGTGTTATTGTCAGTCTAATCTATTGGGTTATTTCTATTGTCTTAGTAATGCTTAATCCAACCATCTTCGGCATCCTTGCGCCTTTTGAAGCAAGCAATGTCATGTATCCTAACGTTGATGCTACATTGAATGGAGATACCTTAGCACTGACTTCTTACGATATTACATTACTGATTGTTTATTTCCATTTACTCTTTGCGATCAACTTCGTCGTACTTTTCTTTGCGCGAAAACGTTGGTTGCAATTAGGGCTATAACTTGAAAACATAAAAAAGAGGCAGAGTTAAATCCTCCTCTTTTTTCTACATACTTCTTAATAGAAAGGTGTATACATTAAATATGAATGACTCAATGTTCTGGAAACCCTTCATGATACCTGTGTATTTAATGGTTGCCTTTTTAGGTTTTCTATTATTTAAATTTTATATCCAAGCAAACATGGCTTCTATTATTTTAATTGTCGGTCCATTAATTTATGTGGCAATTGCTTCTATCATTTATAACACTAATCGTAAAAGACAAAATAAATAGCGTTGTATATTTTTAAATAACTGTTGTGCTATCATTCTGCAAAATTGATTCACAACAGTTATTTATATATTTAACTATTTTCGTTTTCTACTTCTGTCAGCATAAAGCGCAGTAATTTATCAACCTGAGGATCTTTGATGAAATAATACGCCATTTTCCCTTCTTTTCGGAAATCTATAACTTCTTTTTTATAGAGTATGCGTAAATGATGAGAAGTAGAGGCAATACTCATTTGAAGCAATTTCGCAATGTCGCAAACACACAGTTTCTCTTCTTCAAGCAACGCAAATAAAATCGTTAATTTCTTTTTATCACCTATTGCGTTTAAAGTATTCATTGCCTTAATAGTGTGTGTTTCATTTAAGAAGTTAGAAGCATTTTTTACTTTATCTTCATGCACATACATGATGTCACATTGTTCATTAGACACCTATCCCCCATCCTTTCTATGAAACAAAGCTTAACAATGTTTGTATAGTTTTGTTTTCAATCAAAATGTATAAACCTAAGCCAATATAGATAATTGCCATAATCCATCGATTATATTTCTCCACAGTTTCACCAATACCCGGAACTTTTGCTAATTTTTGTGCAGAGAATACCAATAAGAAAATCATGATTACAAATACAATTAATGTCACAATAACTTGCGCTAAAGTCAAACTGACAAAGTACGGTACAAATAAACCGATATTATCTGCTCCACAGCTTGCTAGGGTAACAAGCGCAACAATGCCAACTAATTTGGACAGTCCTTTTTTATCCAACTCTCTCTTGGCACGTGCTTCCCCTTCACAATCATCAAATAATGCCACTTTGAATCCTAAATATAGAGGGATGATACCTAATAAACCTAACATCCATTTCTCAGGTACATAGTGTAAGACAAACGCAAAAAACAAACTGATGACAATTAAGGCACCTGATCCTAAAAACTGTCCAATATAAATATCACGATACTCACGTTTGGTTTGTGCACGTGCGAAATAAATCAACAAAATCACTAATAAATCTAAAGCAGTCGCTGTATAAAGTATGACTGCAGTCAAAGCGGTCTGTATCACTTTGTCACCTCATTCAAAAATAAATTTGAATGTATTATAACACTCTAAGAGTTAAAATTACAGGTCATAATAAAAAGACCTTCATAAAACGAAGGTCTTGAACTCTATCATTATGAACGCAGTATCTTCTTAACAGCTTTCGCAAATTGTTTAGGTTGTTGTGCATAACCGTAATGTCCACCTGTAACTTGAAACAGATTTGCATTTAAGCTATGCGCAAAATATTTAGCCGCTTCATACCCTAGCGATTCTTTCGATTGTTCACCTTGCAAGAACTTGATTGAAACATCTTTGGCCTCCAAAGTTTCTATATCAATTTGATAATTCAAATATTGCCGGAGTTCATATTGAAGCCAAATGTTTGTTGATTCACTACTGCGTATTTGTGAAGTGCTCGGTGAACAAACCGCACAAGGAGCAATCGTATTCTCTACTAACACCTGCATATCTGAGTGCGAAGGATTAATCAAACGTTCATACTGACGCATTGCAGCCGGCACTCCTTCAATCATTGTAGTACGTGCGATTTGTTCAGTTTGCGGCACATAATCTTCTCTGTTTGGAAGTACTGAAGTATTTAAAGGCTCATGAACAAGTAATGTCTTAACTAATTCTGGATACATACACGCAAATTCTAATGCAGGCACAGCACCTGTGTCTGTCGCAAAAAGATAAACAGGATGATTACTAAGCGTTTGTATTAATGTTTTAATATCTTCAACATCCATGGTTAAACAATACGTATCTTTGGTGTTTGCGATAGAACTTGGTAAAGCCGTTAACAATTCACTTGCTCTATAACCTCGTCTATCAGGTAAGACAACAGTAAAATGATCTTCTAGCTTATGTGCTAAATCCAAATAACTATCATTGATCCCGCTAGCGCCAGGAATACATAACAAAATCGGTCCATGTCCCATCATGTCATAACGAATGATTGCATTATTTGTTTCTAAAGCATACATTTCTCTCATTCCTTTAACTCCATCATTACTATCATCATACCTCAATCTCCATCAACATATAAATCAACTGCATCTCTTGTCTGACTTAAATGTGCGATATGATTTGTATAGTCTTTCGCAAGATATGTGTAGAATAAAGTGTCTACAGTGATGAGCTGTGCGATTAACGAACTTGTTGCGGCTAATCGTAAACTACGATCTGAGCTTGCGTCATGGAACAAACACTCATCCGCTTCATTGGCGAGTTCTGAATCTTTTCGACTGGTCATACCGATAACCGGAACATGATAATGGCGCGCGACTTGCGCTAACTTTAATGTTTCTCGGTTTTGGCCTGAATTTGAGATACCTATCATTAAAGTACCTTCATTGTTACTTCCAGCTAGCGTTGTAGCGATAATGTGTGCATCCGAACTATGAACAACATTCATGCCAGCTCTTGTAAATTTTTGAAAGATATCTTCTGCCACAATATGACTTGCGCCTACTCCAAACACAACTAACTTCTTACATTGTCTTAATTTTTCAGCAATTGTTTCTAACGTTTGATCATCTAATAAAGTTTCTGTTGTTTTCAGAGTATACGCTGCTCGATTGAACAGTTTACTTTTAATTTCATTAGCAGGTTCATCTTGCTCCATTTCTTGATACACACTAGCCTGATGATTAGGTAAATAACTCGAAATGGCTAACTTCAAATCCACTAGCCCTTTGAATCCTAATTTATGCACACAACGGATAACAGTAGCTGAACTTGTTTGCGTTTCTTTACCTAACGCTTGTGCACTCATTTCTAATACCGCTTCCGGTGCTTCAATCAAATATCGTGCCACTTGTTGTTCGTTTTTAGTCAGTTGTTCCATCTGTTCTTCAATATAAATTAATAGTTGTTCATTTCCCATATGTTTTACACCTCTTCTTCAACATCTTGAGGTGCAGTCATTTCTTTTGTTGTTCCGAAGAAGTATGTTGCGATAAATCCTCCCGCATATGCAGCTAATATTCCTGCAATGTAGCCTAAATACATATTGTCATAAATTAAAGGAATCAATGATAAACCACTCGGTCCAATCGCAACAGCACCAATGTGTCCGATACCGCCGATGACTGCACCGCCGATACCTCCACCAATACATGCTGTAATGAATGGACGGCCTAATGGTAAAGTCACACCATAAATTAAAGGTTCTCCAATACCTAATATTCCTGCAGGTAATGCACCTTTTAATAAACGAATAATCTTTTTGTTCTTACGGCATTTTACCCAAAGCGCTAATGCCGCACCGACTTGGCCTGCACCTGCCATCGCAAGAATCGGTAATAAGAAAGTTGCATGATCTTGGTTGATCATTTCTATATGAATCGGTGTTAAAACTTGATGTAAACCAAACATAACTAATGGCAAGAATGTCGCACCAAGGATAAAGCCGCTAAATGCGCCGCCGATATCTAGCACCCAGTTAATAATACCTAATAGACCTTCTGAGATTACACCCGCTATCGGCATAATTAAGAATATCGTCGCAAGTCCCATAATTAATAAGGTAATCGTAGGTGTCACAATAATATCCACCGCATTCGGAATAATTTTATGCAGACGTTTTTCAACAATTGATAGTAACCAAACCGCAAAGATGACACCGATGACCCCACCTTGTCCAGGCGCTAATGCTTCACCGTTAAAGATATTATGCAATGGTTGTTCAGGTGTCATGCCTGTCAACATGGTAGTACCACCAATCACACCGCCGAGTCCTGGAGTTGCGCCAAATTCTCTAGCCGCATTAATCCCTACATAGATGACTAAGTATGCTAGCAAACCACTTTTGATAATATCAAAGACTAAAGTCAACTGCTTCCACATCGCACCTTCAATATAACCAGCAGACAATAGGTTCGTCAGCACTGCCGCTATACCACCGATTAATCCTGCACCAACAAATGCCGGAATTAAAGGTACAAAAATATTTGCGATTACTCTCAGTACTTTTTTCCATTTAGACTTTTTCTGTTTTTCCTTCATCTGACTTTTAAAGAGTTGTGCTTCTGATTCTACATGTTCTTTATCTGTTTGTTGCGAAGATTCATGATGAACGATTTTTTCACCTAAAGGTGTGCCAATCATTTCGCTCATTTCATTTGCGACCTTATTGACAGTACCTGGGCCTACAATAACTTGTAGTGTTTCGTCTTCTACTACTCCCATGACACCTTCTATTGCTTTGAGTCCTTCTAAATTCACTTTAGAGTAATCAATAATATCCATACGTACACGTGTCATACAATGAATCACACGTTCTAAATTTGCTTTGCCGCCAACATTATTTAATATTTCCTGGGCAATCTTTTTTTCTTTTGACATTGTTGTTCAGCTCCTCATGTTTTTCTGATAAAACCATTCGCTTTTTCTAAACGTTCAACAGCTTCTTCATACGTTATATCATGTAATCCCATAACAATTGCCGCTTTCACATGACCGTTACTGTCATGAAATAACTTTTTACTCTCAGATTCTGAAGTATTAACCACTTCTGAAATGATATTTAACGCACGTCTTCTCAATTTTTCATTTGTCGGTTGAACATCTACCATTAAGTTTTCATAAACTTTACCGATACCGACCATTGCGCCAGTTGATATCATATTCAACACTAACTTTTGTGCTGTTCCAGACTTCAAGCGTGTAGAACCTGTCAGAATTTCAGGACCCACCTCTATTTCAATCGCAATATCTGCAACTGCACCAATCGCTGTATTTTTATTACAAGCAATCGCTGCTGTGTTCGCACCTATCGTATTCGCGTACTCTAGACCGCCAATGACATAAGGCGTTCTGCCACTCGCTGCTAATCCGATCACTGTATCATTTTCATTAAGTTTAAGGTGCTTTAAATCTTGTTCGCCAAGCGTTTTACTATCTTCAGCACCTTCTACAGCTTCAGTCATTGCTTTAGCACCACCTGCGATTAAACCAATCACATCATCTCGAGTCACACCGAAAGTCGGTACACACTCAGCAGCATCTAACACACCTAGCCTGCCGCTCGTACCTGCACCCATATAAATCAACCTGCCGCCTTGCTTAAATCCTTCAATAACAGTATCAATCACACGTGCAATAGACGTATTTTCTTTCGCAATCGCTTGTGCTACGGTTTGATCTTCTTGGTTCATCAAAGCAACAAAATCTTCAGTGCTTAATTCATCTAGATGCATCGTTTTCTCATTACGTTGCTCAGTTGTCATTTTATTAATGTCCATGACTTTCCTCCTCCACTGAAACGAATTCAAATGCGGTATTCGACCCAATCATATTTATACAATCTAAATCACGGGCGTCGACATAACCTAATACATTGACCGCTTCATCCTTAGGTAAATCACACCTTACAATTTGAAGTTCATTCATATAACGACCATATAATGCATTGTCTATCGTCACAGCACCTTTACGACGTTCTACTACATTATGCGGCGATACTTCTTCAGTAAATGTTTTTCGTGCTTCAATGGCTCTCACAACATCACGTGCGACATCTGGTCGATTATGATAAGTCCCTAAATATTTACTGTCTGAGCTTAAATTTGTTCGTAAAACAACACGGTTTAATCTGAAATACGTATCGAATTGATGAATCATAAAATCGTCAATTTGACTGTCTCCCACACAAGCAATATCACACAAATCCTCTTCCAGCTCGACTGCTGCGGCTAATGGATGATACTGACGATGGTCTTCTAGTGTTGGTAAACCGCGATAGATAGGTCCTCTTAATTGAGTACCAGGGACAAACGCCATGATTTGAATTTCAGGAAATGCTCCTTTTAATCGCTCGTTTATATATTGAAAGAAAGTACGTTCCAAGCCTGTATCAGGTCTAGGATAATAATTATGTGCAACTAAGATATTCTCTTGAGAAATTGCGCGATCACTCAGCTCACGTAGAATTTGAAATGCATCTGTGCTCGCATTCAACATCACTGAATATTTTGCTTCTACATACTCTGCCAAACTATTTATATCGACCGCTTCATCCAAACGAACAATATCAATGCCCACATCACGAATCGATTCTGGTGCACTCAAAGACAAACCCAGTTGACGCAGTGTTTGTCCATTCACATCAGCAATAATTTGTGCACGGTTCCCATTTATTACGGCTAACTGTTTTAACCGCGTCAAATACGTATCTTGGTCATCTTCTGGAATTTGAAGTGATGTAAATATATATCGAAATCCATGATTCAACATTTTGTCGATATATGTTTCGTCAAACGCTTCTCCTAGATAGACAGAAAACCCTAAGTTCAATCCAACCACCTCTTTTAAAAGTTTTATTTTCATTTAAATCAACTACTTTTTAGCATGTAAGACTGAGAATCAAATTAAGCAATCAATTATGTGTAATCGCTTACATTATCACACAGTTGTAATACTATTACAATATCAATCTTGAATATATGTATTTTTGTAACGAGAGTTCAAAAATAATTTTATTTTCAAACCTCCACTACACCTTATAGACGTGCTACAATAGGCAGTAATATCACATTAATGCTAGAAAAGAGGCCGACTATGATTAAAGAAACACTTCAACTTTTTAATGAAGGCACACCGATTTTAAACATCTTACAAGATGGACGACGCCAAGAACTATTAGTACTGTTATGTAAAAAAGGACCTTTAACTGTAAATCAATTAACTGAACTAGTAACCATCTCACGCCCTGCAGTTTCACATCATTTAAAGTTGATGTTAGATGCAGGAATACTTTCTGTTGAACAAAAAGGACTTGAACGTTACTATCGCTCTGACCTAGGTCCGACACTGGATTGGTTAAAGGCTTTAACTGCTTCTCTTGAAGATGATTTACAAAAATAACATTTTTTGAGCATATCTATGTTTAAGTTCGTAAACATAGTGGTATACTTTTACCAGAGAAAGAGACATTCTATATATGAAGGAGCTTGATTATGACTCAAAAAATTATTTTAGAACAAGCAGCACTTGACTTTGCGAAAGCCAATGACCCACATCCACGTATATATGAGTTACCTCCAGAAGAAGGTCGAAAATTATTAGAAGATGTACAATCATCAGATATTAAAAAATATGATGTAGATATTGAAGATACAACATTTGAAACAAAATCTTATGGCGAAGTTCCTGTTCGATTCATTCGTCCAAAAGGAAACCAAGAAAAATTACCAGTGATTTATTATATTCATGGTGCAGGTTGGGTATTCGGAAGCCCGCATACACATGACAAACTTGTCAGAGAACTTGCGGTACGTACAAATTCAGTCGTTGTATTCCCTGATTATGATTTATCACCTGAAGCGAAATATCCGACAGCAATTGAACAAAACTACGATGTCTTACAACAATTAAAAGATGTCGCAGAGGATAAAAACTTAGACTTAAACCGTTTAACAGTTGCGGGTGATTCAGTCGGCGGTAATATGTCAGCTGTAATGACTTTAATGACAAAACAACGTAATGGCTTACCAATTCACCAACAATTACTTTATTACCCTGTAACAAATGCTGCGTTTGACACAGATTCTTATAATGAATTTGCGGAAGGTTACTATTTAACTAAAGAAGGTATGCAGTGGTTCTGGGATCAATATACAACAGATGAAAATGAACGCGCAGAAATTACTGCTTCACCATTACGTGCATCATTAGAAGAATTAAAAGACTTACCAAAAGCGATGATTATTAACGCTGAAGCTGACGTATTACGTGATGAAGGCGAAGCTTATGCACACAAATTAAGAGAAGCTGGTAATGATGTGACACATGCACGTATGCAAGGTACAATCCATGACTTTGTGATGGTTAACGATTTAGACAAAACAAATGCGACACGTGCAGCAATGGATTTATCTACAGACTGGATCAACAAACAAAACGAACAATAAAGTATTCACTTTAAGACCGATGTCAAAAGCATCGGTCTTTTTCTATGTATCAAAAAACACGCCCCTTACATCAAGGACGTGTTTTGAATGGATGATTGAATTTTAGTCATTTGGAAAGGTCATAGCGACTTATTTTTGATAATCATAAGCAGTGATGATAATATCTTTTAGTTCACTGATTAATGGTTCTTTCGGGTTAGCAGTTGTACATTGGTCTTCGTATGCAAGTTCAGCCATACGGTCTACTGTTTTATCTAATACTTCTTGTGTTAAACCTTGTGCTTTAAGATTCATTTCGATACCTACGCTTTGACCTAATTCATAAACAGCATCTGCCAAAGCTTCCACTAAATCTTCTGTTGTTTTACCTTTTAAGCCTAAGAATTTCGCAATATCTGCATAATCTTGATCCGCTCTGAAGTAATCATATTTAGGGAACATCGCATGTTTTTGCGGATCTTTCGCATTATATCTGATGACATGCGGTAATAAAATCGCATTCGTACGACCATGCGGAATGTTGTATTCTCCACCGATTTTATGTGCGATTGAGTGACTGATTCCTAAGAATGCATTAGCAAACGCCATACCTGCAAGTGTTGAAGCATTATGCATACGTTCTCTTGCATCTGGATCTCCATCATTCGCTGAAGCTTTTAAATCATCGAAAACAATTTTAATCGCTTGTAAGCTTAAGCCACGTGTATAATCACTCGCCATTACGGATACATAAGATTCAATTGCGTGTGTTAACACATCCATACCTGTATCAGCAGTGACCCCTCTCGGCACACTTAATACAAATTGTGAATCTACGATAGCTACATCTGGCGTCAAGGCATAATCTGCTAATGGATATTTGACATGTGTATCACTATCTGTGATAACCGCAAATGGTGTAACTTCTGAACCTGTACCTGAAGTGGTTGGAATACAAACCATTTTCGCACGTTGTGCTGGCATAATTTTATAAGCACGTTTACGAATGTCTAAGAATTTTTGTTTCGCACCGAAAAATGATAAATCTGGGTGTTCGAAGAATGCCCACATGCCTTTCGCCGCGTCCATAACAGATCCGCCGCCGATTGCGATAATTGTATCCGGTTGGAATTCAACCATTAACTCTAAACCTTTATAGACAGTGTTAGTTGATGGGTTGGGTTCAACATCGCTAAAGATACGCACATCAGGTGCATCATTACGTCGTGCTAGTACTTCTTGTACACGTTTCGCATAACCAAGATTTACCATGCCTTCGTCTGTCACGATTACAACACGTTCAACTTCTTTCATTTGCGTTAAATACATAAGTGAGTTTTTCTCAAAGAAATTTTAGGTGGAAGTTTGAACCATTGCATATTATTTCTCCTTTTAGCGATTGTTTTTATATTGATTAAATCGACAGCTGAAACGTTATGAGAAACTGAGTTATGTCCATAAGAGCCGCAACCTAACGTCAATGATGGAATCATTTCATTATAGATATTACCGATACCACCTTCAGCTGATGGAGAGTTGACTAACACACGACAAGCATTCATGCGAATACCGAATTCTCTTTGTAAAGCTTCATCTTCTGTATGCACGACTGCAGTATGACCTAAGCCGCCTAAATTAAGCATACCTTCACATAATTCTAAGCCATGTTCACGGTTTTCTGCTTTCACCATTGCGAGTACTGGAGATAATTTTTCACGAGATAACGAATAATCTGGTCCTACACCTTCAAGTTCCGCAATTAACATTTTCGTACCTTCAGGCACTTTGATTCCGACTGATGCCGCAATTTCAGTGGCTGGTTTACCTACGATATCTGCATTGACTGCACAACGGTCTTCACGCATCACGATACTTTCTAATTTAGATAATTCTTTTTTCTTAACGATATAACATTGATGTGCTTCAAATTCTTTTTTCACTTCATCATAGATTTCTTTATCTACAATGACACCTTGTTCAGAAGCACAAATCATGCCGTTATCAAAAGTCTTAGATACAATGACATCATTGACTGCACGTTTGATTTTCGCAGACTTTTCGATATATGCCGGTACGTTACCTGGACCTACACCTAATGCTGGCTTACCTGTTGAATACGCAGATTTCACCATACCTGCACCACCTGTCGCAAGTACTAATGCCACTTTGTCATGGTTCATTAATAATTTAGTTGCTTCTAATGATGGATGTTCAATCCATTGAATAATATGTTCTGGTGCTCCTGCTTTGAGTGCTGCTTCATAAATGACTTTCGCCACAAGTGCAGAAGATTGTTGTGCACTTGGATGGAAAGCGAAGATAATCGGGTTACCTGTTTTAATTGCGATAATTGCTTTAAAAATTGTTGTAGAAGTCGGGTTCGTTGTCGGTGTTACACCACATACTACACCGACAGGTGAAGCTACATACGTCAAACCACGTTGTTCATCTTCATCAATGACACCAATCGTTTTATTGTATTTGATAGATTGCCAGATATATTCTGATGCATATAGATTCTTGATAGCTTTATCTTCATAAATACCACGGCCTGTTTCTTCATAGGCAGCTTTCGCAAGTTCCATATGTTTGTCTACAGCTGCCATTGCCATCGCATGAACAATGTGATCAATTTGTGTTTGATCAAGCTTTGCTAATTCACGTAATGCATGTTGTCCATTTTCTGCAAGTGCATCAATCATTTGTTGCGTGGGATTAATTTCAGGTTGTACTTCTGTTGGTTGTTTCTCATTTTGAGTAGATGTAGTCATTTCTATTTCCTCCTCGACATGAATGCTTCTGAATTACTTTGTGAATTATTTCACAAACAGAATATCCTATTTTTTACTTGGAGTAAATGAAAAACACATATTTTTATTTTATTTCGTTACGATTGTGTGAACATCATAATTAAACAAATTCATATAAGACTTAGAACCGCAATTAGTTAAGCGCTTACATTACCCTTGTTAATTGTTCTGAAAAAAATTAAGTTGTTGTGAGCATATCAATTCCTATTTCACATTGAGCAAGGTAAAATAAATTTTACTTAGATGATCATTTAAGGAGCAGTTGATATTTTAGAAGTCACTGCTTAATTTTTTACCAACTATGTTTACGAACTTGAACATAAGGAAAAAGTAACATAAACACACAAATTTGGAGTGATAAAGCATGCAAACTGTTCTAGGAAGTAATGGCCAAATCGGCCACGAAATTGCAAGAGAACTTTATAAAAATTACACAAAAGACATTCGTTTAGTCGGCAGAAAACCTAAAAAAATTCATGATAGTGATGAACTCGTTGCCGCAGATTTAATGAACTACGCAGAAGCATACCATGCGATTGAAGGCAGTGATGTTGTTTATTTCGCAGTTGGCTTGCCTGCCAATTCTGAAATGTGGGAACAACGCTTCCCTGTCATGATGAAAAATGTTATTAAAGCTTGCCTTGAAACCAATGCTAAACTGGCTTTCTTCGATAACACATACATGTATGAAAAAAACGCAAATGTACAAACAGAATCTAGCCCATTTGTACCTGTAGGACGCAAATCAGTGGTCCGTGCACAGATGGCTGAAATGGTCCTCAAAGCGATGAATGAACAAAATTTACAAGTGGTAATTGGTCGTGCACCTGAATTCTATGGTCCTGATAAAACGCAAAGTATTACAAACACTTTAGTATTCGATCGTATTAAAGCTGGCAAAAAAGCGATTATTCCTGTCAGTGCTTCAGTGTTGCGTACTTTAATTTGGACACCAGATGCAAGTCGTGCGCTAGCGTTACTTGGCAATACACCAGACGCTTATGGCCAAACATGGCATTTACCAGTAGCCGGCAGTCTGACATATGAGAAGCTCATCAAAAAAACAGAAGCAGTACTCCATCAAAAAATCGGCTACCATGTCTTACCAATGTGGGGCTTTAAAATTGGCAGCTTATTCAATGATCAAGTCAAAGAACTGATGGAATTACTGCCAAGATATAAATACAATAATATTTTCAATTCAGATAAATTTAAGCAACGTTTCCCAGAATTCCACATCACTTCTTACGATGAAGGAATTAAAACAGTATTTAATGCTTAAACAGGGTAATTAAGAAGAAGTGGGCTTTTCCATAGAAAGAAGGTTAAAGTATGAAAAAAATTATGATAGTCAACACAAGTACAGATCATTTCGGTGAATTTTCAAAACCAACAGGACTTTGGTTAGGAGAACTTGTTCACTTTTATGATTATTTTAACGACGGCAACTACGAAATCGACATTTTCAGTGTTGAAGGCGGCGAAACGCCAATAGACCCAGTTAGCTTGAACTCTGTCTTTTTAGATAAAGTGACAAAACGTTATTATGATGATGAAAAATTTATGACACAATTAAAATACTCTAAATCGATTAAAGAAGCAGATCCATCAAAATACGATGTTATCTACTTCACTGGCGGCCATGGGGTAATGTTTGATTTCCCTAATAATAAATACATTCAAAATGCGATTAATGAAGTTTATGGTCACAACGGTATTGTGGCAGCTGTATGTCATGGTATCGCAGCGTTATTAAACGTTAAAGACAATAATGGCAGATACTTCATTGACCAAAAACAAATGACAGGCTTTTCTAATACAGAAGAATTGCTCGCAAATCGTAAAAAACTTGTTCCATTCATGTTAGAAGATGAAATTAAACGTCGTGGCGCAGATTATCAAAAAGCCATGTTACCTTTCACACCTGAAGTTGAAACAGATGGACGACTTGTAACAGGCCAAAATCCACAGTCACCTAAACAAGTGGCACAAGCAGTCAGTCGACTTCTTTAATTGAATCATTAAAGACTAAAAAAAGCTTCTTCTTGTTTAATTTTCAAAACAAGGAGAAACTTTATTTTTATATTATTTATAGTTTGCGAATGAATGCCATTAAGACAAATTGCAATGGCAAGCGGCTGTATAAAGCCCACTTAGGTGGTTGATAATCGCCTAACGGTAATTGTTTGCGTGCCATATAAATATTAGCTGGAAATACCGAAATTAAAAAAGCATTGATACCTCGTTTAAATGCTTGGCTTGGGCGTTTCCAGAATAGAACGCCACCAATGATTAGTTCAACAATGCCTGTTACAATTACTGCTGTTTTACGTAATGGTAAATACTTCGGAACGATGCGAGTAAAAGCATCAGAACGCACAAAGTGCATGACTCCTGCTAGGCTGAATAGACCTCCTAAAACCAAACGTAATCCTTTACGCATTTCGTCACCTTCTTTTTATAGTCATCCTTTCTATTATTTCACAAATTGTAACTTTTTAACAAAAAATCAATATTTTCCACAAAAATTCAGAAAACGAGTTTAAAATGTAACTTTTTGAGGAATACTATTTCTAGTCAGAATCTTCAGTCACAAATTATTTCGGCAAGGGGGTAGGCATATGCCTAAGAAATTATTTAGTGTGGATTTGAATAAGAAAATGGATCAGCAAGCACATCCCGGACACAACCGATGGCACCCGGACATTCCGGCTGCATTTTCAGTTGAACCCGGGGAATCATTTAGGATGGAATGTTTAGACTGGACCGATGGTCAAGTCTCAAACAATGACGACCCAAGCGATATCAAGTATGTCAACTTGAACCGTGTACATGTACTGAGTGGTCCCGTATATGTCAACGGTGTTGAGCCTGGCGACTTACTCGTCGTCGACATCTTAGATATCGGCGCATTCCCAGAACACGAATGGGGCTTTAACGGAATTTTCGACGTGACAAACGGTGGCAGTTTCCTCGTCGACCATTATCCGAATGCCCAAAAATCGATTTGGGATTTCAATGGTATTTATGCGACAAGTCGTCATGTACCTGGTGTAGAATTTGTCGGATTGATTCACCCAGGATTGATTGGGGTTGCGCCTTCCCAAGAAATGTTGGATGAATGGAACCGACGTGAACAAGCATTGGTAGATACAGATCCGAACAGAGAGCCGGTATTAGCAAACTTACCTGATACGGATGCTGTAGTGCTTGGCACTTTAGAAGGAAAAGATTTCGACCGCGTCGCTAAAGAAGGTGCCAGAACCGTTCCTCCTAGAGAAAACGGCGGTAACTGCGATATCAAAAACTTATCGAAAGGTTCCCGCATTTATTTCCCAGTCTTTGTCGACGGTGCAAAGTTATCTGTCGGCGATCTGCATTTCTCACAAGGTGATGGTGAAATTACATTCTGCGGCGGTATCGAAATGCCTGGTTGGATTGATTTACGCGTCAACGTGATTAAAAATGGCATGGAAAAATATCAAATTAAAAAGAACCCAGCCTTCAAACCAGGACCTGTAATGCCGAACTATACAGATTATATTGTATTCGAAGGTATTTCAGTAGATGAGTTCAGCGGAAAACAAGAGTATTTAAATGCGAATACCGCTTATCGCAACGCTTGTTTAAACGCGATTGAATTCTTAAAAACACGAGGCTTTACAGGTGAACAAGCTTATATGTTACTTGGAACAGCGCCCGTCCAAGGTACAGTTGCTGGTATCGTGGATGTTCCAAACGCTTGTTGTACAATTGCAATACCTCGTGAAATCTTCAGAGATGATATCATTCCGAATTTGGAGCCTGATGAGTAATGCCCAATTACACTTATGCATGCACAAAACACGGTGAATTTACGCTAAATCAATCTATGAATGAAAATCATGATTATGCAGTTTGCCCTGACTGCAATCAAGACGCAAAACGCGTCTTCGTCCCATTCAATACTTCAAAGATTGATTCAAAATTAAAAAGAAGAATTGAATCTGGTCAAGAACCAAAAGTTGTTTCGCACGATAAACTCCCAAACAAACCGAAACAACAAAATACGCATAACCGTCCTTGGATGGTCTAATCAATACTAAAAAAATCGAATACCCATCATACAAATGATAAAATTCGCATACAAACATACAGCCCATTTGCATGCGATCGATAAATCTACAACTGAAAATTAAACCAGGCACATCCATCTACGTTGAGTTATACCCTCCTCAATGAATGATGCTTGATGTCCATACAAACACTTGGCATATGAATGTTGCACATAATAAAAATAATAAACCGATATTGAAGATGTTAACGTGCAACGACACTGGATTAAATAATCCTATCCAATCATTGCCACAAAAGTAAAAGGTTAATCTGTCATAAATCACTCATGGCTGTTTTCTCCCCTTCGCAGCCATGAGGCTGACAGACAATAAGATAAGATGAATAAGAAAGACACATGTCGCCATTTCGGTGCATGTGTCTTTTATTTTTATTACAATAAGTATTTTTTTAAATGTTCGGACCATAGAGTCTTGGTGTATGATCCACCGCTTCTCCTTCAAGCAATTGACTTAACTCTTCTTTCCAAGACGGCGGTGTATAGTCATTATCCATTAGCTGACGCATCAGTTGCGGATGGTCTGTATGATGATATAATACATCATTCATCTTCGCAATTGTCCATGTTTCACATGGGCGTTCTACTAACTCAAACACATCGCCTTGTTGAATACGACCTTCCTCAAGCACTCTGAAGTACCAACCTGTACGCCCTGTATCTTGAATACGTTGTCCGAAGTCAATCCATTTCACCCGTCTGCCTGGTTTCCAACAAGGTCTGCGTGGTTGTGAGACTTGTACTAACGCTTCACCGACTCGATAAATATCTCCGATACATACCGTCGTTTCATCCATATCTGTCACAGATACATTTTCACCATTTGTCCCGGCTTTGAATTCTGCATCTGGATATTCTTCTGCCCATTTATCATAATGAATGACACTATACGCAAATAATGCTTTTTCTGGTCCGCCGTGATGTTTCTTATCTCCCACATCATCACCTTCCAAACCGCTTTTAGTCAGAAAGACAGGTATCGGCATGGCTTTCTTATACGCAGCAGTCATCCATTGCTGATCCAGTTTATTAACGGCGTGCGGATGCCCTACTGTTTCCACACCGCCTACAAATAACGTTTCTATTCTGCTCACCGTCTTCACCCTTTCAACAAATCCCTTTCACACTATTGTAACGTATTTTAGTTTCAAATGAATACTAACAAGACGTTTAATGTCCTAGTTTCAAGCCAATAATCTATCTAAAATTCCATTTGTGATTTATTTTACATTTATGAGTTAAACTATTTGCGAAATCACTTCATTTTTACCATACTAGAGATGAAAGAGATATAGCAAAATGCGGAAAGAGGAGTGTCAATAAATGAACCAAGAACAATTTGACAAAATTAAAAATGGTAAAGGATTTATCGCAGCATTAGACCAAAGCGGTGGTAGTACTCCTAAAGCGCTTAAAGCTTACGGAATTGAAGAAAATGAATACTCAAACGATGATGAAATGTTTGACCTTGTACACGAAATGCGTACACGCATCATTACTTCACCTGCTTTCAACGGAGACAAAATCCTAGGAGCTATCCTATTCGAGCAAACAATGGATCGTGAAATTGAAGGACAATACACTGGTGACTTCCTAGCAAGCAAAGGTGTCGTACCATTCTTGAAAGTCGACAAAGGATTAGCTGACCAAAATGAAGGCGTTCAATTAATGAAACCTATTCCAGATTTAGATGAATTATTGAAACGCGCAAACGAACGTCATATCTTCGGTACAAAAATGCGTTCTAACATTTTAGAAAACAACAAAGAAGGTATCGAAAAAGTTGTTAAACAACAATTCGAAGTTGCTAAAGAAATCATTGCGGCTGGTTTAGTACCAATTATCGAACCAGAAGTTAACATTCACGCAGAAGATAAAGAAGCAATCGAAGAAAACTTAGCAGCAGCAATCAAAGCTGAGTTAGACAACTTAAATAAAGATCAAAATGTTATGTTGAAATTAACAATTCCAACAAAAGCAAACACTTATAAAGAACTTATCGAACACCCTCAAGTGGTACGTGTTGTTGCATTATCTGGTGGTTACAGCCGTGAAGAAGCAAACAAAATCTTAAAAGAAAACGATGGCTTAATCGCAAGCTTCTCTCGTGCATTAGTAACTGACTTGAACGTTAACCAATCAGACGAAGAATTTAACAATAAATTACAAGATGCGATTGATACAATCTACGACGCATCAGTAAACAAAGCATAATAATCATTCAATTATTGAGGCGAATCTCTACTAAGAGGTTCGCTTTTTTTATGCCTTAATATTGATTTAATCATCTAAATGATTACATGTTAACACTAAATGTAATCACTTTTATTTTGATTCCATTCATACTAAAATACAAGAGACTTAAAAAAAGAGAATACAAGTCGCCTACTAAATACAACAGGAGATGACACAAATGGCGTCTAATTTAACACCACGTTACTTACAAGATAAACGTGCTAACTTTCATGAACTCTTTTATGACTTGATTTTCGTATATGCTTTGCAGAAAATTGCACATGTATTACTTCAACTTACAGGTAACGGCACTTTAACCTTAAATACCTTTATTATTTATATTTTAATGAGTCTATTTTTATGGCTACTATGGGCACATCAAACAGTCTTCACTAACCGCTTTGGTGAGCTATTACCAAAAGATGTAGGCTTCACTATTGTGAATATTTTTCTTTTGATTTTCTTATCCAACAGTTTCTATCCAGATTTCAATAAAACCTTTGTACCCTTTATGACTTATATGTCATTACTTTATTTAAGTATTTGTCTACAATATTTACTACAAATACGCCATACAAAATTAAAAGGCGATAGAATGACATGTATTGCTTATGTCATTGTCACATCTTTTGTTGCAATCTTTTCAATCATTGGTTCATTTACACCGCCACCTTATCGCTTTGTGCCAGGGAACTTAGGTTTAATGATTGCTGCAATAGGTTTAGTACCATTTCGTAAATATTTAAAAGAATCTCCTGTCAATATGATGCATTTAGTAGAACGTTATGCTCTTTTGACTATCATCGTATTTGGAGAATTATTAGTAGGTATCGCAAGTATCTTCAGTATTACGACATTTGATTATCTTTATATTTTCCAATTCATGATTTTAATTGGATTATTCTTAGCTTATTGGGCAATTACAGAGTTTTATATTAACCATCGTCATCGCACCATCGGGTTTAAATTAAATTATTCACACCTTATCATTAATATTGCATTAGGCGGCGTGAATGCGGCTATTATCTTCAGCAGCAGTGGTAAAATCAATCGATTATTTGAAGTACACTTTATGTATGCCAGCATTTTCTTATTCTTCTTCGGATTATGGATGAATATGTCCTATTTCCATGATTACTATCGAAAATTGCGTTTATTCATCATATCCGTATCGTTGATTATTACTGGTTATATCATCAGTATCACCTTCGTCCAATACGACGATGTCTTGATTATTTCGTCCGCTATGGTCAATTCAACCATCGCACTTGTTTATTATAAAAATAAACGTAAACTGACACGTGCAAGTATTGCTATACATCAGTAAGCACTTAAAGTTTATTTTCATTGTCTATGACCACTTGTCCAAAATAATCATTTGGACGAGTGGTTTATTTTAACTTCACTTTCCCGTATAAAACGATTAATTTCTTTAAAACCATTTAATTCAATCCATTTTATCCGATTCAAACTATTTGCTTTAGCTTGAATAATAGAAGGAAAATGATTCATTGGGAAGTCCCAAATATATTTTACAAATTCAAGTCGCATTGACTTTGGATTGCCGCCAGTATCTTCGTTCTTTAATAATCTAAAATAACGTTTAACGACATTCAAAATACATTTCCAACGTGGTGCTTTCAACCAAATGACAAGTTCTGCTTGTTCTAACCTCAAAGGTAAAGTGTCTCTATAATTCCCATCTATAATCCAAGATTCATTTTCAGCAATTACTTTTTCGATTTGTTTTATAAACTCTTCTTGATTAATTGTTTCATGATCATTTTTCCAAAACAGTTTATCTAAATGAAAGACTGGAATATTCATTTTCTGACTTAACTGTTTAGCAAATGTTGATTTTCCTGTGCCAGGGCTGCCAATCACCAGAATCCTTTCCGCCTTATTATCCGTCTCATTCCTCTTAATAGTGAATCGTTATCATGTGTTTAATCAAGATTATATGCATCTATGCGCATACAAGCAAATCTATGGTCAAAAAGACTGATTCATCTCTATTCTGACCTATATATCACAAAAAACCTGACTCTTTTTCGAGTCAGGCAATCAGTTTATTTCTCAACTAAATAGCGGTAAATATCATCTCGAACCGGCGTATCTAAAGCAAGATGCATTGTGACTACATCTTTGCCATCCGGCATCTTCGTTTGTGCTTCAGTACCTGACATAAAGCGAGCTTTACCTAAATAATAGAAGTCTGTTCCTTCACCGTCTTCTTTCTTCACGAAAAGATACATTGGTGTATTGAGTTCTTGGTGTCGCATTACTTTTTGAACTTCATCAGAACTTAACTTTCTTGGTGAACGCGTGAACCATTTCAGCTCATTTTGATTAATGAATTGATCTTCATACGCTGTATTGTCGCTGATATCTTCACTTTTGTGATACGTAATGAAAATTGGCAATGTATGATGTTTTTGTTTATAACCGTTAATAACTGCAGACTCATCTTTATCCCAGTTCATCACTTTCACAAAATCTTTTCTCGAATAACGTTCATACAAGATAAAGTCATTTTGATTTTGATAGACATGCTTATGTTTATATTGGGCTACTTCGATCAAATCATTGACGTGATGACGAAAGGCTTCATTTTTCAAGTTCATTTTAAACGGTTTAGTAAGACCGATAAGATTAGTCTTTTTATCCCATTCAACCATCGGTGTGCCATATCTTTTATCTATATTCTTACTGAAGAAAGTTTCATCTAATACCTTCACACTGGTACGCACATCCGCTTCTTCAATTTCACTATCTCTATGTTGAAGTTTTTCAACTAAATGTTCAAAACTTTCATCTTGGCTCATCAACAACTCTAGTGCTAAATAATCGGTATTCTTCAAACCTTTCGCTAATTCTTGAGAAATAAACGTCAAATTCTTAGAGGCATTTTCAGAGATTCTTGTCGTAATATCTGTTTTCTCCACTAGAAATTGTTCATAATTCCCATACTTCGAAAGAATGACTTCTGGATCAATCGAATGTTGATGAATGAAATCCATTAAACTTGGCGTGCGACCAATGCGTGCTTTCACTTCATTGAATGCTTGTAAAATCATAGCTTTCTTATTTAAAGTCGCAGATTGAATCGAATCAAAAATCCTCTTTTGAGCAACTTCTTCAAAATTAATTGTTGAAACGCCTTTTAATGGCGCATAGTCTGAAATGAATTTTCGATAACTATCTTTATTATGGGAATGGTCACCTGACAGTGCTATCGGAATCATATAGTTATTTTTATAGTTTCCAATGAAATCAATGACTGTCACAAAATCTTTATTCGCACTCTTACGAAGACCACGTCCTAATTGTTGTACAAAGATAATACTTGATTGTGTGCTCCGTAACATCACCACTTGATTGATTTCAGGAATATCAATTCCTTCGTTAAACAAATCTACGGTGATAATATAATTTAACCTGCCGTCTTTTAACTGTTGAATCACTTCGTTACGCTGTTTTTGTGAATCTGAACCTGTTAAAGCTTGTGTCGGTATGCCTTTGGCATTTAACTTTTGTGCTAAAGCTTGTGCTTCTTTTTTACGACTGACAAAGATTAGCCCTTTTAATTCATCACCAGAATAACCATAATAATCCGTTTTCTCTAAAATATATTTCACACGGTCATTAGACGCTAAGAATTTTAAGTCTTGTGTGTTATCATCCACAACTTGGCCTTCTTGAATATAATCTGAGACACCAAAATAATGGAATGGACATAAAATATCACTTTCTAACGCCTTCTGAAGTCGAATTTCATAAGCAACATTATGATTAAATTGCGCGAAGACACTGAGATCATCACTTCGTTCAGGTGTTGCGGTCATCCCTAACATAAATTTCGGTTGAAAGTAATGGAAGATATTTTGATAACTTTGTGCTGCTGAACGATGTGCTTCATCAAAGACAATATAATCAAAAGCTGCTGGGTCAAACTGTTGATAAATGTCAGACTTCGACATTGTTTGTACAGTCGCGAATAGATACTTCGCATCCAAATTCTTCTCAGTCCCCGTCAACTTCGCAAAGTCCGCTTCATTTTCATCTGCCAATACTTTACGATAAGCTGCCAATGCATCATTTAAGATGGTTTCACTATGCACAACAAATAAAAAACGTTTAGGTTTAAATGCACGGACATCTAACGCAGACATAATCGTCTTACCTGTCCCTGTCGCAGAAATAATCAACGCTTTATTTTCACCTTGTGCACGCATCTCTGCCAAACCTTTTAACGCTTCTACCTGCATTAAATTCGGTTCAATTTTAACCGCTTCATGTATTTTATTTTCCAACAACGTTTGTTTCTGACTTTCTTCAAACAACCGTTGTGTCATTTGTGGTTGATAAACCTCACGATACGCCTCAATCCAAGCTTTTGTTAAAGAAGTGCTCTCTTCCCATAACCCATTGAATTGGTCTTTCACTTTATGGACTAAATCACCATTTTGATGAGAAGATAATAAAATATTATGTTCATAATTAACTTTCAAAGCATTAGAAGTTAAATTCGAACTCCCCACAACTAACGTAGAATAGGCGTCATGATCAAAAATATAACCTTTCGCATGAAAGCCTGAAACATCTGTTACACGGACTTCAACATTGTCTAACTTCATCAGCTCTTCATACACTTTTGGAGAGTTGAAACCTAGATAATTGGAAGTTAATATTTTACCTTTAACACCACGTTGTGCCATATCATATAAATGTGACTTCAGACTTTGGAGACCGCTCGGCGTAATAAAAGCAACCGAAATCATAAAGGACTGACATTTCTCTAGTTCATCGATGAGCGTTGCGAGCACATTTTCTTCTTGATTATTCAGCAACAATTTCGGCACATGGTGCCCTTGATGCACAATAGAACAATCAATAAAGCCTTTATGAAGCGACTGGGTTAAGTCTTCAATTAAATGTTCCATAGGCATTACCCTTGTTCAACAAGCAAGTCGACTGCCGGAATATCTGCCGGTGCCCACTCTAATTGGTGTAACGCTTTAGGGGCTAACCATTTAATTTGACTATGTTCAGTTAATGTCGGCATCGTTTCTTGTAAAGTACAACGATACGTTGTCAGCTCGATAATCGCAAAATCATATTCATGTGTAGTCGTCGTGACTTTCTCACCCACTGCTAAATCACACTTCATTTCTTCTTGAATTTCACGTTTTAACGCTTCAATATCTGTTTCACCTTGTTCAATTTTACCACCCGGAAATTCCCATAATAACGGTAAGCTCATTTGTTCACTGCGTTGTGCACATAAAATGTTACCTTGATGTTCAATCACTGCACCTACGACTCTGACTAACTTTTTCATATGTATCCTCCGCTCATATCAATATTTCATTACTTATAAGCAGGATCTCATTTTTTATAAAAGATTGCCACACAATTGCAGCAATTTTTTATTTTTTTCATTAAAAATAGACAGGCACGGCCTGTCTGTTCATTTTCTTCTAACTTGTTGCTGATTCAATATGTTGTTCTGATTCATAAAAGAAACACCTCATTCATTTATATATGTTAATCTGTTTTTTTCGGATATACTACTTCCCCATCATCTTCAATAATTGGCATCGCACCCCATTGTCCTAACTTATGTGGTTGTGCAATAATGTCACCTTTATTATTCTGCATAATATGATACACGTCCCAACCATGTGCAGCTAAATAATTACTGACAATCAGACGATGACAACGTGCTGGATGATGTTCTGAACACATGTAGGCTGTCGTTTGGTTTTGGGCTGTTTCTGTTAATCTTTTAATCCCTTCTTTGAAGTCGTCTGTTAAAGTATAGTCCGCATAGTTATGGAAAGATTCATTTTGCCAACCACTATTCAAACTGCGTCCCACTGTTTCACTGGGTTGTCTGCGTCCACCTAGAAATTGGTCAGTTTGATACTCAATCCCCGCTTCTTTCAACCATGACTTCATATTGTCGTCTTTAAATTGCGGATGTTTACGGCTCTTCGTAAATGCTCTGATATCCATTAAGACTTCAACATGATATTGTTTCAACATTTCAAGAAATGTTTCTTTATCATGATCAGAATGACCGATAGTATAAATCACCTTTTGTTTGGTTTGTCCCATAATGTTCACCTCTCTCTTACTATAGCCTGTTAAAAGAAAAACACGCAAAAACAGTCTCTTTAAAGGCTACTTTTGCGTGTTAACGTATTATTCTTTTTCTTCAATACCTTGATGAATCAATTCACCGATATATTCTGATGCTTTACCGTTTTCAATGCTGCAGAAACGATTGTAGAATGCATCAATCTTATCTTGATATTCTGCTTGTACTTTCGGTAAGTCTTTTAAGCTTTCAGCAAGTTTGTGCGCATCTGTGAAAATTGGTCCTGGTAAATCATTATGGTAATCCATATAGAAGCCACGTAAACCTTTACCATATTTCTCAATATCATACGCAAAGAAGAACTGTGGACGTTTTAAAATACCATAGTCGAACATCACAGATGAATAATCTGTAATCAATGCATCTGAAATCAAGAAGATTTCTGAGACATCATCATAATCAGATACATCTATCGCAAAGTTTTCATAACCAGATAAATCTAAAGCATTCGCAATCAGATAATGCATACGTAATAAAATGACATAGTCATCACCTAATTGTTTATATAAATTATCTAAGTCGATTTTAAGATTGAATAAGTATTGTCCTTTTTTAATAAACTCATCATCACGCCATGTCGGTGCGTAAGTAATGACTTTCTTATCTTTAGGAATATTAAGCTTCTCTCGAATATCTTTAAGATACTCAGTATCATTTTGACGATTAACAAGCACATCATTTCTTGGATAACCGATTTCTAAGACACGGTCTCTATCCATCCAAAAGGCCGACTCAAAAATTTCAGTAGAATAACGGTTTGGTGATACTAAATAATCCCAACGTTCTGTCTCTTCTCTGAAATTACGTTTATATGCGGGCGTTGTTGTCCCTGGCATACGTACCACTTTCATATCATTCGCCAAACGTTTCAACGGCGTACCATGCCATGTTTGAATATACGTTTGATTCTCTTTCTTATTGATATAAAGCGGCGTGCGGGCGTTCGTAACCCAGTAATGCGCTTTTGAATAAGCTTCATAATAAGCTTTCGAACCTTTTTTCACTTTAGTCGCATTACCTGGGACATATGTTTTAGCCGGGTTCTTTAATACCCAGATATAGTTATAGTACGGATAATATTTCTGCATATATTCATAAATGTATTTTGGACTATCACTATAGTTTTTACCGCCGAATGTCTCAAAAACAATTGTTTTGTTAGAAACATTTTCTGGCGCATCTGTTAACTGATACATAGAACGGTTTTTATTTTTATTACGCATCACAACATTCTTCACATGACGTAACATACCTCTGTATTTGTTGATCGCAATTGCGGCGTCAGGTTGATTAAACATTAACGCCAACATTTCTACTTTAAACAATGAACCGCCATCTGTTTCTTGTAAGAGATGCCATTTCAATTTTTGAGCTAATTGAATAAGTGTGTCTTGATGTTGTGCATAGTGGTAAGCATTTTGTTTATTCGCAGGGTCAAAACCGTTACGAATCATACTTGCCATTTTATGCGTCATAAATTGACGGACTTTTTTATTTTTCACTTTCTGCACGGTATGCAGATAAGCATCAGCGTAATCTTCAAATAATTGGTCGAACGCTTGTTGTGTCAGTTGTTCTGTTTCAAAAGGATCATAAACCTCTCCTCTGAAATAGAACGGGAAACCTAAAATACGTACAAAGCGTTCTGCATATGTCAGATAATCCACTACGAAAGAATTGTCGACATACGTTTTCAATGCCTCATCGAATTGAAGTTGATGCGCTTGTACGATTGCTGTTTTAAATAAAATATTACAAGCTGTATTTTTTCTTAAGAATGAATTAGGGTTTGTCTCAGCGTTCATATATTCCAATCTAATTTTATTCTGATCGATGTATTGGGGTTGATTGAGTGTAAACTTATTAATCGGTGCAATTAAGGCATCTAGACCATTCACTGTTTTTAAATAGAATTGAATCGCATAAGAAGCTAATTCATCATCCGCATCTAAAAACATAAAATACGGTGTTTCTACATGTGACATTGCGACATTACGCGCATGCGCATGCCCTTGGTTTTGTTCAAAGTTAATCACTTCAACCTTTTTATCATAGTTTTTTAAGGTGTCTTCTAAAAGTGCTTGAGAACCATCTGTTGATCCATCGTTGACTATAATCACATTAAAATCTTGATTGCGTTGTTGTTTCAAGCTTTCGATACAAGCTTGAATATAATCTTCTGAGTTGTAGTATGTGATAATGACTGTTAATTCATTCATGATTGTGATCTCCTTACTTTTTATATCTCTGTTTTCCACATTTTCTTATTGTACTGCTAATTTCTCAACAAACCAAATAAGAAACCGTAACAATTATATACTAAATCTACTTTTTTATCATCATCTTACTAATTTGGAAAAATAATAAAAGGTGTATTACTCTATTTATATTAACGTTTTAAATAACTGTTCGAAATGATGTTGTGCGGCTTTTGGTGTTAATGATTGACGTGTGTGCACATGCTTCAATGGATGGTTGATGATACGCTCCATCGCCTGTGCTAAAGCCTCGATATCACCTGTAGGTATTAAATACCCATTCTCACCCGCTTCAATGATTTCATTTGGCCCATAACGAATATCATACGCAAGAACCGGACAACCTTCATTGATACTTTCCATCATAGATAATCCGAATCCTTCATGTGTACTTGCTAAAATAGAAGCACGTGATTCACGGAAAACTTCTTGTGGGTGATTAGTAAAGGATTCGATGTCTACATCTTCTGACAGACCTTCTTTAGAAATTAAATCTTTAAGTTCATCTTCTTGTGAGTCAGAAACACCGCCATATAATTTCAGTTTCGTCTCATAACCTTTAGCTTTAAATAACTTAAATGCCTTCACAATGTGATCAATACGTTTCTCTTTTGAAAATCTGCCTAAATACACAAACTGATTTTTACGTTCTTGTTCAGGTAACGTACTGGGTTCAATGAAATGCGGAATGACTTGAATTTTTTGTTCTGGAATATCTGATTGTGCTAAAATATCTTGTTTTTGTTGAGTTGTCAGCACAATATACGCCGAAACTTGCTTGTGATGATCTATCGCAAAGCGATATGAACCTTTAATATTATCACCGGATAAGTGAGAACTATGGAAGACAATGACAGGTTTAATCGCATGTTGATTGTCAATTAATGGTTCATCTAATAAACATGCATCATTAAACACAATATCTCCATCTTTAAATATCTCATTATAAAAATACGCAAACAATGCTTTATCGTGCGTAAAACTTCTTACCACACGTCCCTCGCGGTATATCAAAATGGACGTCGCTTCTGGTTTGCCTTGCTTATTTTCTTCAAACCATTTTTGACAATACACATTTCCGTCTAAATCATACATCGTCTCACTCAACTTCATGTTTTTACGTGCTGCATAGTAAGTCTTCTTATGCAGATAACCATAAGTGTTGTATTCATAACGGATGACTTTATGTTTAACTCCAGGCGTCATCACATCTTCAAAATGGACTACTTCTGAATCCTCATAAAATTTACGATACAGTAAATATGTTTCATCAGTCTTGTCATAATAACGTACGACGTCCCCTTTTTTATTCGTACGTGTTGTGTAATCAGAAAGCGCCACAGGTTGTGCTTTATATTTCTTTTCTTTCTTAAAAGTCGACTTTGGAATGTTAAATAAATTATAGCCAGAAAGCCAATCATAGAGATTGATGACTTGTGTACCTTCGTTTAAGATACCTTTTTCTCTAAAATCAGCTAATACTTCTGGGTACTCAATATTGTAGTTGGTCGTTAAAATAGTTTGTTTAATACCTAATGTGTCGTCAATAAATTGAATTCGCTTCAACAATGCTTTCGTTCTTCCTCCATGATTCGGAGGCAAAGTTGATGTAACAGTATAAATCAACCCTAAACCCCATTTCATAAAATTTGTTAGAAAAAATTATATCATCTCTATATTTACACTTTAACTAATAAGTAAAACAGAAAAATTAAATT
This sequence comes from Staphylococcus sp. HMSC056G08, assembly GCF_001812305.1. Taxonomy (NCBI): domain Bacteria; kingdom Bacillati; phylum Bacillota; class Bacilli; order Caryophanales; family Staphylococcaceae; genus Staphylococcus; species Staphylococcus sp. HMSC056G08. Next base: position 61,580 of record NZ_KV808534.1, on the reverse strand, counting down.
TATTCATACTCAAGTTAAAATATTTGCCTCTCTATCAAACATACAGTATAGTTTAATCTACATAGTAGTTTATTTATACTGATAGTTCTATACTGAAATCGAGTTGTTATCACATATATTTAACAAAAGGAGATGTGCCAAACATGAATCCCAATGATTTACGTGTGATTAAAACAAAACGTGCTTTATCCGAATCCTTGTTCAACTTATTAAGCGAAAAATTGTTCTCTGCCATTACAGTTAATATGATATGTGATAAAGCATTGGTTCACCGTACGACATTCTATAAACACTTTTACGATAAATATGACTTGTTATCTTACTTAATTACGAATTTGACTAAAGATTATTTCGAAAAGGATATTCGAGAGCGTATTGAAGCACCTTTTAAAGCTTTAAGTTCTTTCTTTGATAAACCTATTGAAAAAATTGATATCAAACAACGTCATGATCAACAATTTATGGAAACTGTGACCGCAATCTTCATCCAAAAAATACGTCAAGACATCATAGACAATGCAGATATTATCGAAGTCCCTGGCAACCCTCCGATCAAAGTAGTTGCTCGTGTCTTTGAATCAGCAATTACCGCTATCGGTGATTGGACTTACGATGAACATAAACTTTGTGCCGACTATTCAAATGCGATTGATAATCCTGATTCGCTGGACAAGATGTTCAATCAATTACTCAACATTAAAGTTAAGTCAGAATAGCGATGGAAAATACTTTAAAACAAAAAATCAGAACAGCTTCACGATTGGAAGTTGTTCTGATTTTTTTGTGATTTTATTTATTTTTCTTCTGTACTTTCGGTTGTAAATATTTTTGACCATAAGGTACGAATTTTAATCGTGCTTCTTGAGGTATACCAAAATATTGTTTAAATACTCTCTGTGTTCTTACCGACCATGGTGAGGAATGTTGGGTATACACATCAAATGGCAACATTTCTACAATAATAACGTCATCTTTAGAGGCATGTGCTGCTTCTTCTTTTATTTTCGCAATCCGTTGTGTATTCGCATAACTCATGAATGAAAAAGCACTCATAAACACGATTACTGCGACTAGTGCGATACTACCCGCAATGAGACTCGTACGTCTTTCCGGTAAAGGCAACTGTTTAAGTACAATTAATAAAATAATCAACCATAACACATACATAAAGTAGAAATTTCTTGGTCCAACAGGCGCAACGACTAATAAAGGCATGGTCGCAATCACAATCGAAGCTAAACTAAAGTATGTCGTCAATAATGACTTCTTAGATAAACCAATAAAATAGAGACCTACTGCGACTGCACAGAAATAGATCAAACACGCTAAGAAATTCAGACCAGCAACCCACGGAATGTGTTTCATCGCATCTAAATCAAAAGGTTCATAGACAAAGTATTTATAAACAGTAAAGAACGCTAAAGCTACCGTTATCATCACTTTATACACTAGTGACAAACTTAAAAATTTCGGACTGCGATATAAAACAATGAGTAGAACCACAGCTAAAACACTTAAAAATATGGCGGATTGGAAGTAGCCATAATACGGAATGATTTTTAATAACGTTTGAATGACTTTATCATACATCGAGGTACTAGAACCGACTTGTTGATATGAACTATTACCCGCTAAAATATTCATGTAGTTAGGATTTGTAAACATAATAATCGCGCCTATCCACGTTAAACAAAATCCTATCAATAATTTCAAGTTGATTTTGCGATAAATTACTAAATATACAAGTAGCCCTAAACCGGTAATCGCAATATTATAAAGTGTGACATTCTCCATAAATAACTGTCCGGCAATACATGCGATATAGAAACATACTAATTCAATACGTTGTGACCATTGTGTTTTTCTTTCTTGATTATGCAGTGTTTTTAAAACAAATAATAAAACTACTAATGCACATAAGGCACTTGTGACATAGTTATTAAATCCTGCATACCACGCATAGGTTTGTTTGAAGATTGAAGCGGGCATCAGCAGTAACATTATAAACGCGATTAATATATAAGCTGTACTTTTAGTTTTATCTGCGAATTTCAATACTATCCAAAGTATGGAGAATGAAACTAGCGCATACACTACCATGCGTAATAATAGGCTTCTCACTGCTAAAATTTCTAAAATATTCCCGAAATATCGACCGTTTAAATTTTTAAAATGTTCATTGAACCATTGGTTGTAGCCATGTATATACCAGCCCCAGTCATCTTGCGCAAGCGGAACAATCGCCGCAAAAACAAAATAAAAAAGCACTAATAATCCATATACAAAACAATATGGGTGTTCCTTAATAATCCTCATGATGTTGTTCTCCTTGTTGTGTTAAGCATATAATACACTTTAATTATATGATTGTCATCATAATCTATAATTAGAAAACATACCATTTTATACCTCGTCAAACATACGTCATTTAATAATATTTCCACTCACTTCATTTTTTTACTGACAATTTATGACTTCAATAGTAAAATTATTAATTATTAACACAACGTGATTTATCACCTTTAAGAAGGAGAACACTTATCATCATGATTCAAATCATCTTGTATCTAACAATTGGACTGTTATTTACCCTATTAGATTTAATATTGATTCGTCGTAATCGACGTATTTTAGTTTGTTTGAGTACGTTTGTTTTTTATACACTCTTTATCAACGGCTTCATCATTGGCTTATTGTTACTATTTCTAGGAAAACCTAATGCCTTAAAGACGAATATGTACCACACATTTTTCGCAATAGAATATGGTGTGCTCGCCTGTGGTATAGGTATCGCTTTATTAGTAGTTCACGCTATTTTAATGCATCGTTTAACATTCACTGCTGTGCCAGGTCGTCGTGCTTGGCTGACTACTTTGAATGCATGTACATTATTATTACTTATGTTTCTCGGCAGTTTCTTAATCAAATTTACAGATTGGTGGTTCGATTTATTCGGAGAAACGAAACCACAAGATTTTATCTCTAAAATTCAAAGTCTTATACAATTATCCGATCGCATGATATTACCCGGCTTAATTCAAATGGTATTGATATCATCTATCTTTTATACCTTAATTGTGCTGTTCATGATTTATTTCAATCGCTTCAACTTTATTTGGAATGCTAAAACTAAAGCTATTACGATTATGAAGCGCTCATGGATTCAAACTGCACTCTTCGCTGTAACATTGGCTGTCTTTATTTCTGGCCTGATTTATAGTGTGTATCACCTGCATTTAATAGATGTATGTCTCACTTTACTTAAAAAGTAAACAAAGACGCTGTTCAGGTTTTTCTGACTGAATAGCGTCTTTGTTTGTATTTATTCTTTTTAACGTTTTCACAGTTATATTTACGCACGTTTAAAGCGCTGTATTACTTGCATACCCATTTGTCGCTCGCTTTGGTTCATAATGACTGTCCACAACACGACAGAATACAAAATAACATAAACGATAATATTTATACCTAGCACGACTAACCCTTTACCTAAGAGTTGCGCAATCCATTGATAAATAAAATAGTAAATGACTGTAGAGATTATCATCGGCAACCATATTTTACTCATCTCAAACCAGAAACGATACATATTCAAACCGATTTTACGGTGATAATATACATTCATAATCAGTGTATAGCCGATAAAGCTGAACGCTGCGATAGAAAGTGAAACACCGTAACCACTATACTTCGGCGCTAAAATGACCGCACTGATCATGGCTAATACTAAGGTAATTGCTAAAGCCATAAAACGAAATGTTTGGCGATTATGTGCTTGAATAATGCTGACTGCCGGCAACTGTGATAGTTGGAAAGTAATCGTAAACATTAAAATTACCGTCATAAGGTACGCAGGTCTGAAATCTTGTCCTGCCCAAATCACAATAAAGTTCTCACCGAAAATCACAAAACCGGATAAGATAAACGATAATACAATCAATTGAATACGACTGATGCGTACCATCTGTTGAAGTAAACGTTCATTACTTGCACCTTCTACCACTAACATTGAGAATCCTGGGAAGGTCACATTATTAATAGAAGTCGCAAACTGTTGGAAGATTTTTACGAACTGTACAGCGATGACATAAATCGCAACCGCAACCGTTCCGTTAATCGCACCTAAAATCATTTGACCAGAATTTAACGTTAATTGTTCAATCGCAATAGAAAACAAAACTAAACCTAAATACACGTTCAATTGTTTCTGCTGTTTTAAATGATTAAACGATAATGCACCTTTCCAATCAAAGCGTATCGATACATGGCGCCGACACAAAATCATGCCTAAGAACAGACACGCAAAGTTGACAATTAACGTAATCAATATAATCGTAACTGCGCCAAATCCCATTAATAAGAACGGTGTCGCAATGATAGAAGGCATAATCACTCGGATCAGCAACATACTCTTCGCAATCACAAAGTATTCATACGCTTGTAAAATGCCGTTAAAAATACCTGGATAAAATGAAATCATGATATTGATAATGATAAAAATCAACATCAATTTCAGTTCTGATAATTGTTGAGGTGCTAATGCATTGCCGAATACCGCTTCAGCATTCAAATACAAAACCAAGCCCATCAGACCGACTAATAAGGAACACAAAAAGTAAATATTTAAGATATTACCTAAGATACGTGCCTCTTGTGCCTTTGAACCTTTGACTCTGTTTTGTGATAAGTATTTGGCGATCGTGTTACCGAACGCTAAATCCATAATGTTCAAATAAACTAAAAAGGATAAAACCAAATTATACAACCCATATTCAGAAGTGCCGAGCGTTCTAATGAAGAACGGTGTATATAAAATCGCCACTAGAATATTACCAAATATGGATATGTAGGATAAGATGGCGCCAGCTCTTCTTTGATTCATACTCATAACTCCTGTTTATGTTGGTTGCGCTTGCGTTCAAAGTAAGAACGCATCACACGTTCTAATCCGAAAATCACAAGCACTGTGAAAATATTCGCTGGTGAAAAAGTATCAATAATAAACGCGATTGTACTAGCACGTGGAATAAATAACATCATTCGTGCCATGATTAAAGCTGCCGCAATCACTAAAATATGTTTTGCGGTCAACATTCTCGTAAATAACGCAATTAATAAACCAATGACAATACTGCCGAACATCATGCCGACATAACCGAAATCATGATAAGTTTCAGCAACGAAACTTGAACCATAACCTACACCTTTAAGATACAAGTCTTTCATAATGACATAAGACATTGTATGCGAGTACTGATACCCTTCTAAAGCACGTTCAACCGATTGGCCAGACCATCCGCCTTGCCCTCCAGTTAAATTGCCCCAAATATTGTAAACGGCATACTCTGTTAACGGTCCAATAGAATAGATTTTATCCGGGATTTCTTTCGCCTTCTCGATGGTATAACCAATGACATTGACACTGATACCTTGTGAGAAGAAAAATGATAACAATGCATCAAAGAAACCACCGTCAGTCTTTTCTCCGTCTCGGTTATTACCGACAAAATTCATCAACGCTAATAAAATCGGTGCTGAAATAATGCCCGCAATAATTGTCTTTTTACCGAACCATGCTTGTGTACCTGTCTGCTTCGCTAAAATATTACGATAACAGAAATAAATAAACAAGATGAGCACATCTAACATAAAGTCAGAACGAGATCCGGTTAATACAGAAAGCCCATCTACAAATAAATAAGCAAGTATCGGCAGCCATGCTTTCTTTTGTGCAGGCAATGTTGCGAGATATACAAAGAATGCGACTGGGAACATTCGACTAATCAACACAAACACACCTGGTAAATTCGATTTAAAACTAGAAAAATAGGCATAATACCCTTGTGATTGTGAAGCTTGAACCGCTTCTGCCAAATACATCAGCTTAAAAATAATCGCAATCGTAAAGACACCTAAACTGATGATTCGGATATTTTGTTTATATGTCGTCTCAATAGGCTGAAACTGTTTAAACCCTTGTTGAACCGTGCGATCTAACATCGCAAATCCTAAAAAGAGACAAAACAAACTTAAACTTAATAAGATTAAAATATTAAATATTGTGGCTTGATCTGTAAAATACGTTCCCAGCAGTTTAAAATCCTTTTCATGATAATGGAACAGTTTGCTGACAACCATTCTGCCCATTAAAAAGACAAAGAAAGTCACATTGAACATAAAGAAGATGACCCGCTGGTTGAACGCTTCTAGTCCATATATCAGATTGTTCAGGAAAAATAATAAGAGTGCACTAAATAACAAGGTAATATTCGAAAAGATAATGCCGATAGTAAGCAATATCACCGCAATCATCAGCACACACCATCTTAATAACTTGGTCAAACTTCCACCTACTTACTCATTCGTTACTTATTTGTCGTTTCTTGCGTATTACACGCTTTCGTCTGGTTGTGTCATAGGTGTCTAGCAATATACTGAGTTGAACGCTTAAGGTTGTGCAAGTTCATGCGCAAATTCAGTATAAAGACTTTCAGAATCACAGAGCGTCTGCCAAGTTTGGTAAGCACCTTTCGCATAGCCTTGATAAGCTTCATCTGAAAGATTTATGAAATATTCAATCGCACGTGCTGCCTCTTCTGGCTTAAGTGCGTCACTGATTAAAGTACCATTTACATCTGTTTGTACAATTTCAGCTGTACCTCCGACATCTGAAGCTACAACAGGAATCGCATTCGCCATCGCTTCCATGACAGAGACTGGTACACCCTCTGATTCAGAAGTGTTTAAAAATAACGTCGGGTTATGCTCATGATACCATTTTCTGACGTCTTTGTTCGGCAAACGCCCAATCAATTCATATTGAGACGGCTTTAATTTCTCTTTTGCCATTGCTTCAATTTTTTGCGCATCTGGACCATCACCGATATGTACCCATTTGAAATCATAACCTTGTTCATTCAATTGTGCTAACGCATCAATAATGACATCTAAACGCTTTAATTTACGAATCGTTGAACAGCTGACAAATAAAGGCGGCTGACGTAATGAAACTTGATAATTGCCTTCACCTACACCGAGACGTCTGGTTTCAATTTTATCCGCATATTTCGGGAACTTGTTGCTTAAATAGTTCGAACTCGTATCAGACACTGGGTATAACGCATCCACATGTTTCAACATTGTTTGACGCATCGGCAAGAAGCTAAACGGTTTAATATAATCATTGACATCATAACCATGTCCTCTAGAAATAAATGGGATAGAATCATCACCATAATAATCATATTTTAATTTTCTGCCGAGGTTCGCAGTGATATAAAACCAATAGCTGTAAATATAAAGCTGCGTATAGCCATCATTTTCCGGTAATAAATGTGAGTGTACTAAGTCTTGATAAATCGCATCTGTTCTCGATTCAAAATACAAATTGTACATCCACTTATAAGGATTTAAGGAACCTGCATTTTCACCGATACTGCGTAAACGCGGTTGACTCAATAAAATATTTGGCCCTGTCTTTAAAAAGTTGATGGCCTTATCTTTTAGCCCTTGCGGGAAAGGCAAGTCGATGACTGTCGCAACATCCGGTACTTCTCTTGTCACCTTCATCTTCTGACTGACCATCGTCGGAACAATCACAATGTGATCAAAGGCTTCTGCCAGATATTTGATTTCTTCTTCTAAATATTCCTCTCCTTTATAGTAAGGAAAGTAATTCGTCAACAAAATCAGTTCTTTCTTCATAAGTGCTATTCCTCTCTTACTTCTGATTAATATTTTTTCGTAATAACACCGTTGAAATCGTTTTATAAATCACAAATGCATCCATTTTAAAGCTGACATTCGCCGCATAGAAAGCATCTAAACGCATACGTTCTTCCATCGAAGCACTATTTCGCAACAAAGCTTGTGTTAAACCCGTAATACCAGGTTTCACATGAAACTTTGTTTTATAGTAATCCGGATAACGATGTGTATTGCCAAGCGGACTCGGACGCGGTCCAACAAAGCTCATGTCACCTTTTAATACGTTCAGCAATTGTGGTAATTCATCAATACTTGTTTGACGTAACACACGACCGATATTTGTCACACGTGGGTCTTGATCGCTATTGAACGTACTGCCATCCGCATTACGAATGTCTTGTGCGTTTTCTTTCATTGTACGAAACTTATGCATTTCAAAAGGCAACATACCGACACCTAAACGTTGCCCATTATATAAGATACTGCCTCTATCTTCTCTCTTAATCATTATACTAACAGGCAAAGCTACAATTAATAACACCGGCAACAATGCTACAAATAACAACACATCTAACAAACGCTTAATATTTTTCCGGTAACTCATCACGCAGCCCCTCCATTTCTCGATAAATTTCTTGTAATGCATCTATAAACTGATATTGAGGGACAAAATCAATTTCTTGTTGTGCTCGTGCACCATCCATATAAGAAGGTTCAAAATAATCCGGCACATCTTCATCTTGACGTTGAATGTCAGTCGGATTGCCGAACACTTGATTGATATGTTGCGCCACTTCTAGGTTCGTTAACGTTTCACTGCCTTTAATGTTTTGAATTAAGGAAGTGTTTGGATGCTGTGACGCTTGCCAAATCGCATTTGCCGCATCTTTCGCATATAAAAATTCACGTGATACATCACTCTCACCCATTACTGTTAAGGGATTCCCTAACAAAGCTAAGCGTATAAAATAATTAATCATATAGTTATTTTTCTCATGTGCGCCAAATAAATGAGAGAAACGTAAACACACTATATCCAACTGATAATGCTTACGATAATACGCAGCCAGCTGTTCAATATAACGTTTATTCAAACCATATAAAGACTTCGGCACATCATTCACTGCGTCTTCTTCCTGCCAAGGCAATGTAGAAGTATCATCATATACAGAAATAGAAGAAGCCACGATTACTTTTTTACATTTTTGTTCAAGCGCCGCTTCAAACACATGTTGTGCCATCTGTACTTCTTCTGTATAACTGCTGATGTTTTTCTTTGGTCCTCTATTACCTGCCAGATGAACAATGACATCATCTTCTTGAAATATCATCTCCAAAGAAGCCTCGCTGTAATCGGTTTGGACTTGATACGCATCTTCTGTATTTTGACAACGTGATAAAACTGTATAATCAATAGCTTTATCTTCTAATAAAGCAGTCAGATAGCGACCAAGCAATCCTGTGCCGCCTGTAATTCTAAAGGCCATTTAATCTTCCTCCTTCATCAGCGGATAAATATAAAAGCCCACTTTGTCATACACACCGTTAACAGGTCTGATGAATTCTCCTTGTTGGTAATAACGATAGCTTTCTAAAGTATGATCTGGTACTTTGAATTGATAATAATCAATCGGTTGTTTCGGTGTCTCACACATAAACTCTAAAACCACAGGTTGTGTTGTTGTCGCCTCCGTAAATGTAGGGGCTTGTTCTTCTAGAAGATGCTTGAACGTTTTCTCTAATAAGTCATCATGATTATAATATTGAATCAATTTATGCATATGACAACCATCAAAGCGTGGCGTAATTTCAATAATAAATGCTTCGTGATTCATTACTTTTACTTGCGCATACACAGGACCATTTTGAATTTTCAGAGTCTCTAAGTGTGCTGCAATCGCTGCTTCAATAGAAGCCATAGGATAATCATAATCAGGGTCGATAATATGTTTATGGATTAAACCTGGATGTTGCGGCCACGTTTCACGCATCGATACCAAGGTAAATTGCAATTCGCCATCTACAACATAGCCATTCACTGAAATTTCATAACCATCGATATAGCGTTCAATAATTGCTGCGCCTTCTCTAGACTGATCCACCGCATAAGCAATCGCTTCTGGTAAATCAGCAGCTTGTGTCACTAAAGTAATGCCACGTTGTCCTTGACCATCTGTCGGTTTTACAAAGACTGGGTAGTCAATTTCTGTTTGATGGTTCACATCTTTTGTGATTTCAAAAGGGACAGAACCTGTAATCCCTTTGGTTTGTGCACGCATCACATCTTTGTGATTACATGCATATGCTGTGTCATAACTGACAAAGTGTGGTAAATCTAAGGCTTCTGAGATTTTATTCGCAACTGGCATAGCCAAATCTGAGCCTACTGAATAAACAGCATCAATATGATGTTGTTTGATATAAGCGATGACTGCTGCTTCATCTATAATATTAATCTCTTCAAAATAATCTGCACTGTCAGCACCAGGGCCATCTTTTTTCATAGCCAACGCATGTGTTTCGTAACCCATCTCTTTTAATTTCTCTATAGCTTCAGCTTGTACAGGTGCCACACCTAGAATTAAGACCTTCTTCATACCAGCACCCCGCCGACTGCTTCATTCACTTGTTTAATAATGTATTCTACTTGTTCATCAGTTAATTGCGGATAGAGCGGTAATGTCAATTCATTCACATAATGCGCATACGCATTCGGGAAATCTTTAATGTCAAAGCCGTATTCTTGGTACGCTGAAAACATCGGTAACGGTTTATAATGAACATTTGTCGCAATACCTTCATCTGCCAAATGTTCAATAATCGCATTACGTTGTTCTTCTGTTGCCCCTTTAATCCACGTGATATATAAATGACAGCTGGATTCTTTATCGTTATCAAAGTGTTTAAGCGTCTTGATAACATCTGAGTTTAAATTTTCATCATATAAACGTACCACTTCTTTACGGCGTGCTAAGTTTTCATCATAATGATTGAGTTGATCCAAACCAATGGCTGCATTGATATCTGTCATATTGAATTTGTAACCTAATTCTGAGATGTCGTATTCCCAGTTCCCTTTCTGCATTTTAGATAAGGCATCTTTACTTTGACCGTGCAAAATAGAAGTTTTGTATAGTTTCTGTAAATCAAAACCATGTGCTTCGTAATCTTTCGTCCATGTAACTGCCCCACCTTCAGCAGTCGTCAGATTTTTTACCGCATGGAAAGAGAATGTGGTAAAGTCTGCGAAACTGCCGCTTTTGTTTTCCCCTTTGGTCGCGCCGAATGAATGGGCACCATCATTAATAATCGCAATACGATTTAATAAAGCGTGCACAGGATTTTCCGTGTGGAAAAGTGCTTGTTTACGACGTGCAATTTCAAATAATCGATCGTAATCGCATAATTGACCAGCAATATCCACAGGAATAATGGCTTTTGTGTTTTCTGTGATTTTATCTTCAAGTTGTGTGTAATCCATTTCTAAGGAGTCTTTTTGCGTGTCTACTAATACAATTTTAGCGCCGACGTGGGCGATGACTGAGGCTGAAGCGGTGTATGTATAAGCAGAAGTGATGACTTCGTCCCCTTCGCCGATACCTAATAAACGTAATGTCATTTCTAAAGCAGCCGTTGCTGAGTTCATTGCGACTGTACCTTCTGTCCCCATATAGTCAGTTAACGCTTCCTCAAATGCTTTCGTTTTAGGCCCTGTCGTAATCCAACCGCATCTTAAAGTTTCCACAACACTTTCGATGGCCTCTTCAGAAATTTTAGGCGGACTAAATGGTATTTGCATAGCTATCTTCTCCTTTATCTTTAACGATTATCTCTCACTATGATGCCAAGAAATAATACTTTAGAATATCTGCCAAATATCCAAATGGTTTTTTGTTTATCGCTTCCATCCGAAAAGATTTCTGCCATTTCATCACACATCGCAAATATTCTAATTAGATATTATGTTCCAATTTAGTAACAGTATAATCCACTAAGTAAAAAGTATTCAATCAATATTCGTAATTAAAATTATTATTTAACAATCCTAAATTTAGAATTACATACTATTAATAAACTAATTATAAAACCAACACTCACTTAACATTCTTTACATACAATTAACAAAATCTCGCCTTTACCATTTCATAATAAAAAGCATAAAAAAGACGCCCCTTGAACTTTCAAAGGACGTCTCATCTTACTTATTCAGTTTTTAAATTTAATACTTATTTCTCTTCTTTATCTTTCTTACGACGTTTGCCAAAGAGTAACCAAGCACCTAAACCAGCGAACAATGTGCCGAATAATGTTTTCTTCACATCATCTTGACCTGTATCAGGCAAGTCTTTATCTTTAGCAGTTTGTTGCTTATCTGATTTTGTTGGTTGTTTACCTTCAGCTTCTGACTGAGCTGGTACATCTTGTTCACCTTCAGTCGTTACTGTTGTACCATCATTAGTTTCAGGTTCAGATGGTACATGTGGTGGCGTTACTCCATCTTTATCTTCAGATGGCACAGTAACTTCTGGTGATGTCGGTTGTGATGGTTTTTCTGGTTGTGTTGGTGTCTCAGGTGTACTTGGTGTTATTGGTTGTTCTGGTTGATTTGGTTCGCTTGGTTCATTTGGCACTTCTGTTTCAGGTACTTCTGGTTTTTCTGGTTGCGTTGGATTTTCAGGCTGTTCTGGTGTGCCTGGCGTTTCTGGAACTTCTGGTGTTGGTTTCTCAGGATTTTCCGGCTCTTGTGGCTCTTCCGGTGTTGTACCTGGATCTTCTGGTGTTGTGCCCGGATCTTCAGGTTGTTCTGGTTCCTCTGGTGTTGTGCCCGGATCTTCTGGGTCAACTGGTACTGTGCCAGTTCCTCTTTCAACAATTATGTCTACCTTTTCAACCAGTGTAATTGTTGTTGTATCTGGATTGATGAGTTCACCTGTTTTTGGATCTACGCCGTAAACTGTTGTTGTTTGTGTTTGACCTGTTTTACCTGGCTGTACTTCATATTCTGTACCTGCTGGTAAGTTCGGATTGTCTTGGTAGATTGTGTTATATGAGATATCTGTCGTTGTGACCACTTTCGTGCCGACACTGATCACTCTGTCTTTCGGCAGATTATTCGGGTCATTCGGATCTCCTGGTGTACCTGGAATAGTTACTGTTTCGCCATATGGCACACTTGAATCTGGTTGGTAGACCACACCGCCTTCTACTGGTCCATATTCCACAATACGTTGCACTGGATTTGTTGTTTGTGTTTCAGTCTGAGGATTCGTCAACGCGCCTGTTTGACTGTCCACCTCATACGTTGTTGTCGTTGTAGTGACTCCATTTTGACCTTCTTGCGCAACATAATCTGTTGTACCGACAGGTAAGTCTGGATTGTAACGGATGATTGTTTCATACGGAATCGTTTGCGTTGTCGTATCCACATTGTCTACACCAATCACTTCATTAACCGCTGGTGTAGTAACTTCTGTCACCGCTTCTTGTCCTGGTGTTTTCGTTGTCGTTGACTCGCCCGGTACGCCTGGTGTCACCACTTGTGTATCACCTGTACCTGCGTCTGGATCAGGGTTCGCAACGTACGTTGTTTCTGGCGGAATTTCTGTTGTTGTCGTTGATGTTGTGCCGACACCCACTTCAATAATCAAGTCTTGTTTTTCTACTAGCACTTGATCTGTTGATAATGGATTTTCTAGCTCGCCTGTTTGCGGATTCACCGTATACGTTACTGTTGTTTGCGTTTGTCCTGTGATACCTGCTTGCAGTACATTTTCTGTACCTTGAGGTAGATTAGGATTTTCTTTGTAAACCACATTGTAAGGAACGTCAGCTGTTGTGACTTGTGTCGTACCTTTTTCAATCACTTCATCAACAGCTGGTGTTGATGTTGTTGTGATTTGCGGGTTACTTAAAGCACCCGTTGAAGGATTCACGCTATACGTTGTTGTTGTTGTTTCTGTACCTGTTTGACCAGGTGTTTGTACATTCGTATAAGTTGTTGGTGCATCAACACCTACATATTTCGTTTCATAAGGTACTTGAGTTGTTTCTGTTGTTGTATTGCCGACTTTCACAATAGTATCTGTCGGTAAGTTATCTGGGTCGTTTGGATCTCCAGGTGTACCTGGTGTTGTAGATGTTTGACCTGCAGGCAACGTCGCATCTGGTTGATAAATGATGCCGCCTTCTACCGGCCCATATTCCACAATACGATTCACCGCATCTACTGTTGTCGTTTGTGTTTGTGGATTCGTTAACGCACCTGTTTGATTATCTACCTCATACGTTGTTGTCGTTGTCGTTGTACCGTTCGTACCTTCTTGTGCGACATAATCTGTTGTACCTACAGGAAGGCTTGGGTTATAACGTACGATTGTTTCGTATGGAATGGTTGTTTCTGTACGTTCTACGTTATTCACACCAATAATTTCATTCACTGCAGGAATCGTTGTTTCCGTAACCGCTTCTTGTCCTGGTGCTTTCGTTGTCGTTGATTCGCCTGCTTGACCAGGGACTGTCACAGTTTGTGTTCCGACAGGTTGCGTATAATCTGGATTAGCTTCGTATGACGTAGTCGGCGCAATCGGTGTTGTCGTTGTTGTCGTTACGCCTGTACCGACTTCAATAATACGATTGATTGCTTCTTGTGTTGTCACTGTAGAAGAAACCGGGTTTTCTAAAGCACCTGTTTCCGCATTGAGTGAATAAACTGTCGTTGTTTGTGTTTGACCTGCTGAACCTTCTTGAAGCACATTTTGTGCACCTTCAGGTAAATTAGGATTTTCTACATAAACCGTTTCATATGGTACAGCACTTGTTGTGACTTGCGTTGTGCCTTTTTCAACAACTTGTGTGACAGCTGGTGTTGTATTTGTCGTCACTGCTGGATTGCTTAATGTACCTGTTGTTGGATCCACATCATACACTGTTGTCGTTGTAGATGTACCATCTTGACCTGCGACTTTCACATTTTCATAGCCTACTGGTTCAGTTGTTGGAACATATTGCGTGTCATATGGCAACGCATCCGTTGTTGTAACTTGGTTACCCACTTTCACTACTGTTTCAGTCGGTAAGTTATTCGGATCATTCGGGTCGCCTGGCGTACCTGGATTTGTTTCTGTTTCACCATATGGCAGATTCTCATCTGGTTGATACACAATCGTACCTTCAACCGGACCATATTCTACAATTTTATTGATAGGTGCTGGTGTGCTTTGTGTTACTTGCGGATTAGACAATGTACCTGTTGTGCTGTCTACTTCATATGTCGTTGTCGTTGTTGTCGTACCGTCTTGACCTTCTTGTACCACTTGATTCACTGTACCGACAGGTAAATCAGGATTATAACGAATGATGGTTTCGTACGGAATTGTTTGTGTTGTCGTATCCACATTGTCTACACCAATCACTTCATCAACAGCTGGTGTTGTTGTTTCAGTGACAGGCTCTTGACCTGGTGCTTTCGTTGTTGTCGATTCACCTGGCTCACCTGGTGTGATGACTGTTTGATCACCTGTGCCTGGGTCTGCATCTGGATTTGCGACATAGTTTGTCTTAGGCTCAATCACATCTGTTGTCGTAACAGTTGTGCCGACACCTACTTCAATTATGCGTGTTTGTGCACCAGATAGAATTGTTGTTTCTGACGTTGGATTTTCTAACGCACCTGTTTGACCATTCACTTGGTAAGTTGTTGTTGTTTGTGATGTGCCAACGCTACCTGCTTGAATTTCATTTTGTGTACCTACAGGTAAATCTGGATTTTCTCTATATACTGTGTCGTAAGGAATATCCGTATTTACAACTTGTACTGTACCTTTTTCAATCACTTCAGTTGTTGAAGGGATTGTCGTTGTTGTAGTTGCTGGACTTTCAAGTGCACCTGTTTCTGGGTTCACAGTATACGTTGTCGTTGTTGTCTCAGTACCATTTTGACCTGGTGTTTGAACATTTGTATACGTTGTCGGTTCACTAACACCTACATATTGTGTGTTATAAGGAACTGGGCTTGTTTCTGTTGTCACGTTGCCCACTTTTACCACAGTATCCGTCGGCAGATTATTCGGATCATTCGGATCTCCTGGTTGACCTGGTACTGTACTTGTTTGACCAGCTGGTAATGTCGGGTCTGCTTGATATGTTGTACCGCCAGCAACTGGTCCGTATTCTACAATTTGATTTATTGGATCAATTGTTGTTGTTTGTGTGTTCGGATTAATCAATGCACCTGTGTTTGTATCAACTTCATAAGTTGTTGTAGAAATAGTTGAACCATTTTGTCCTGTTTGTGCTACATAATCCGTTGTGCCGACTGGCAGATTCGGATTATAACGGATAATTGTTTCATATGGTACATCCGTTTCTGTTTGTGTCACATTGTTTACACCAATGACTTCATTCACAGGTTGCGTTGTTGTTTCAGTAACAGGCTCTTGTCCTGGTGCTTTCGTTGTTGTCGATTCACCTGGCACACCTTCTGTGATCACTGTTTGTTCTCCGATTGGCTGCGCTGTATCAGGGTTTGCGGTGTAACTTGTTGTTGGTGCGATTGGTGTCGTAGTTTGTGTCGTTACACCTGTACCAACTTCCACAATACGGTTTTGTACTTCTTTTGTTGTTACTGTATTTGAAGTTGGATTTTCTAACGCACCTGTTTGCGCATTTACTGTATAAGTTGTTGTTGTTTGAGTTTGTCCTGTAATACCTGCTTGAATTTCATTTTGTGTACCTGCAGGCAAGTCTGGATTTTCTCTATAAATTGTTTCGTAATTCACATCGTTAGTTTCAACTTGCATTGTACCAATTTCCACAACTTGTGCAGTAGCTGGTGTTGATGTTGTTGAAACTTGAGGGTTCGTCAACGCTCCAGTTTCCGGATTCACATCATACGTTGTTGTCGTTGTTTCTGTACCGTTTTGACCTGTCGTTGCAACATTTTCATAACCCACAGGCTGGTTCACACCGACATATTGCGTTTCAAACGGAACATCTGTTGTGCTTGTATCTACGTTATCAACACCTACAACTTGGTCTACAGCCGGAACTGTCTCTGTGACAGGTGTTTGACCTGGTTCAGTCGTTGTCGTTGTTGAACCTGCTTGTCCTGGCGTAAGAACAGTCGTACCGCCCACACCTGCATCACTATCTGAATCCGCAACATAGATTGTTTTCGGTGGCAGCTCTGTCACTTCAGTTGTTGTGACACCTGTACCACGTTCAATAATACGATCTTGTTTTTCAACTTGTGTTGTTGTCACAGACACCGGATTTTCAAGTGCGCCTGTTGTCTGATTTACAGTATATGTTGTTGTGATTTCTTCTTGTCCCACAATACCTGCTTGGACTTCGTTTTCAGTTCCTACTGGCAAGTTCGGATTATCGACATACGTTGTATTAAATGGAATATCGTTTGTTGTCACTTGTTTTGTACCGATTTCAATCACTTGTGCCACTGGTTGTTCTGTCGTCGTTGTTGTTTCTGGAGAAATCAATGCACCTGTATTCGGGTCGACTTGATACGTTGTTGTTGTCGTTGTTGTACCATTTTGACCTGATGTCGCCACATTTTCATAGCCGATAGGTTGATCTACTGCCACATATTGCGTATCGAATGGAATCGTATCTGTTGTTGTGTCTACATTATCAACACCAATCACTTCGTTGACAGGCGGTGTTGTTGTTTCAGTAACTGGATCTTGTCCTGGTGCTTTCGTTGTTGTTGATTCACCTGGTACACCTTCTGTAATCACTGTCGTGTTACCGACACCTGCATCTGGGTTCGGTGCTGCTTCATACGTTGTCGTCGGCGGAATCACTGTTGTGTCTGTTACTGTCACGCCAGTGCCGACTTCTACAATACGATCTTGTTTTTCAGTCAGCGTTACTGTATTCGCAACTGGATTGTATAACTCTCCAGTTTCTGGATTCACGCTATAAGTTGTTGTCGTTTGTGTCTGCCCAATGACACCTGCTTGAAGTTCATTTTGTGTACCTTCCGCAAGGTCTGGGTTCTCTCTATAAATCGTTGTATAAGGTACTTCAGCTGTAGTGACTTGTTGCGTACCGATTTCCACAACTTCTGTCACAGGTTCTGTTGTTTGATTAACTGATGTCGGATTGCTTAACACACCTGTATTTGGATCCACCTGATACGTTGTTGTAGTAGTCGTTGAACCATCGACACCTGTTGTTGCGACATTCTTATAATCTGTCGGTTGATCTACTGCCACGTATGTCACATCATGCGGTAAGATTGTTGTCGCAGTATCGACATTACCTACTTTAACAACCGTATCTGTCGGTAAGTTATTCGGATCGTTTGGATCCCCTGGTACACCTTCAGTAGTCGTTTGTTGGCCTACTGGTAAGCTTGGATCCGGTTGATAAATTACTTCTCCTGCCACTGGACCATATTCAATAATACGATCTACTGGCGCAGTTTCTGTTGTATTAATCGCAGGATTTAATAATGCGCCTGTATCTGGGTCAACTTCATACGTTGTCGTTGTTGTTTTAAGACCCGTTTGCCCTTCTTGTGCCACTGAATTTGTGGTACCCACTGGTAAATTCGGATTATAACGTTCAATCGTGTTATACGGAATATCTTGTTGTGTCACATCCACATTATCTACGCCAATGACTTCCGTCACAGGTTCTGTTGTCGTTGTCGTCACTGCCTCTTGTCCAGGTTCTTTTACTGTCGTTGATACACCAGATTGACCTTGTGTAATAATCGTTTGTTCGCCGACACCTGGATCATTATCAGGATTTGCTTGATAAGTTGTTTCAGGTGGGATTGGTGTTGTCGTAGACGTTGTTACGCCTGTACCCACTTCAATAATGCGATCTTGCTTTTCAACTAATGTCGTTGTGTTTTCAACTGGACTTTCTAGTGCACCTGTTTGTGTGTTCACTGTGTAAGTCGTTGTTGTTTGTGTTTGACCTGTAATACCTGTTTGAACTTCATTTTGTGTACCTTGTGGTAAATCCGGATTTTCTCTGTAAATCGTTTCATATGGGACATCCGCTGTAGTTGTTTGAACTGTTCCTTTTTCAACCACTTGTGTCACTGGCGCAATCGTTTGAACTGCAGTCACAGGGTTTGATAGTGAACCTGTGTTTGGATCCACTTGATACGTTGTTGTGGTAATCGTTGTACCGTCTTGACCTTGTGTTTGAACATTTGTGTAATCTGTCGACTGACTCACACCTACATATGTTGTTTCATATGGTTGTGTCGTCACATCCGTTTGCACATTACCCACTTTGACAACTGTATCTGTTGGTAAGTTATTCGGATCATTTGGGTCTCCAGGTGTACCTTCAATAGTATTAGTTTGATTATAAGGTACATTACTGTCAGGTTGATACACGACATTGCCTGCGACAGGACCATATTCCACAATCTGACTCACTGGTTCTGTTGTGTTTGTTTCTACTTGCGGATTTAATAATTGGCCTGTTGTCGGGTCTGCTTCATACGTAGTTGTCGTTGTTGTAACGCCATCTTGACCTTGTTGAACAACTACATTTGTACTGCCTGTCGGCAAGTTCGGATTATAACGTGTAATCGTATCATAAGCTGTCGTGCTCGTTGTAGTATCCACGTTATCCACGCCAATCACTTCATTTACCGGTTCTGTAGTTGTTGTAGTGACCGCTTCTTTACCTGGCTCTTTTACCGTTGTCGCAACACCTTCTTGACCAGGCACTAAGATAACTTGGTCTCCTGTGCCAGGGTCTGCATCAGGGTTCGCTTGGTAAGTTGTTGTCGGTGAAATCGGTGACGTTGTAGATGTCGTTACGCCTGTACCTACTTCAATAATTTGGTCTTGTTTGTAAATCGTAGTTATTGTGTCAGATGTCGGACTTTCTAACGCACCTGTTTCTGGATTTACCGTATACGTTGTCGTTGTTTGTGTTTGACCAACCACGCCTTGTTGAACCACATTTTGTGTGCCTTGTGGTAAATCTGGGTTTTCTCTATAAATCGTTTCATATGAGACATCCGCTGTTGTCGTTTGAACCGTTCCTTTTTCAACCACTTGTGTAACTGGTCCAATCGTTTGAACAGAAGTGACCGGATTTGATAACGCACCTGTTTCTGGGTCCACTGTATACGTCGTTGTCGTAGCTGTTGAACCTTCTTGTCCTTCTGTTCTGACATTTGTATAATCTGTCGGTTGACTCACACCTACATATTGCGTGTTATAAGGTAATGTTGCGAGTTCATGTGTTGTATTACCTACTTTAATCACTGTGTTTGTAGGCAGATTATTCGGGTCATTCGGATCGCCAGGCGTACCTTCAACCGTCGTTGTTTCATTATATGGCAGGTTCGGGTCTGCTTGATAAATCGTTTCTCCGGCAACCGGACCATATTCGATAATTTGTGTCACAGGTTGTGTTGTCTCTGTTGACACTTGTGGATTAGACAGTTGTCCTGTCGTTGTATCTACGTCATACGTTGTCGTTGTCGTAATCACACCATCTTGACCTGGTTGTGCCACTACATCTGTACTGCCTACTGGCAAGTTCGGGTTATAACGTGTTTCTGTTTGGTACGGAATTGTTTCTGTTGTTGTATCTACGTTATCCACACCAATGACTTCATTCACAGGTTGTGTCGTAATTTCAGTGACTGGCTCTTGACCAGGTTCTTTCGTAGTTGTCGTTTCACCTGCTTGTCCAGGTGTTATTACTGTGTAATCACCTGTGCCCGCATCTGGATTAGGGTTTGCTTCATAAACCGTTGTCGGCGCTATCGGATCTGTAGTCACAACAGTTGTACCTGTACCGACTTCAATAATACGGTCTTGTTTTTGAACTGTTGTCGCATCTGTTGATGACGGATTTTCTAATGCGCCTGTTTCAGGATTCACTGTATACGTTGTTGTCGTTGTTGTTTCCCCAACCACACCTGGTTGGATTTCATTTTGAACGCCTACAGGTAAATTCGCATTTTCTTGATAAATCGTTTCATATTGTACTGGTGTTGTCGCAACTTGGACTGTTCCTTTTTCAACCACTTCTGTCACAGGTTGTGTCGTTTGTGTTGAAATAGATGGATTAATCAATGTACCCGTATTTGGATCGACTTCATAAGTTGTTGTCGTTGTCGTCACACCATTTTGACCTGCTGTTTGTACATTTGTATAATCTGTCGGTTGATTAACACCTACATATTGCGTGTCATAAGGTAATGTTTCATTTGTTGTATTGACGTTACCGACATACACAATAGTATCCGTCGGTAAGTTATTCGGATTATTTGGATCTCCAGGTGTACCTGGTACTGTATTTGTTTGGTTGTATGGCAAGTTCGGGTCGACTTGATAAACCGTATTACCTTCAACTGGTCCGTATTCTACGATACGCGGTGTTGATGGAGACACTTCTTCCGTTGTCACCGGATTAGATAACGCACCTGTTGCCGGGTCAACTTCATATGTCTTGATTGTCGTTGCGGTACCCTCTTGTCCTTCTTGAACGACTACATTTTGTGAACCAACAGGTAATGTTGGGTTATAACGGTTGATAGTTTCATATGGAATCGGTGCTGTCGCTGAATCAACATTATCTACACCGATGACTTCATTAACCGCTGGTGTGGTTGTCGTTGTAACCGCTTCTTGACCTGGTTCTTTCACTGTTGTTGACACACCATCTTGACCTTCAACAATCACAATTTGGTCACCTGTACCTGAATCTTTGTCAGGATTCGCTTGGTAAACCGTTGTCGCTGGAATTGGTGTCGTTGTGACAGACGTCGTACCTGTACCCACTTCAATAATACGGTCTTGTGCTTGTACTAAAGTATCTGTATTTGAAACGGGACTTTCTAATTCACCTGTTGTGCTGTTGATTGTATAAGTTGTTGTTGTTTGTGTTTGACCTACCACACCTTCTTGCAACACATTTTCTGTGCCTTGTGGTAAATCTGGGTTTTCTCTATAAGTCGTTTCATATGGTACTTCTGCTGTTGTAACTTGGACTGTCCCTTTTTCAATTACGCGATTTTCTGCAGGCACTGTTTCTGTATTAGTTTGCGGATTAATCAATTCACCTGTTTGAGGATTGACCTCATATGTTGTTGTCGTTGTTGTTGAACCATCACTGCCTTCAGCCACTACATTTCTATACGTCGTCGGTTCATTCACACCAATGTATTCCGTACTATGAATAATTGGTGTCGTTGATGTGCTGACATTACCAACATAAACAATTGTGTCCGTCGGCAAGTTGTTTGGATCGTTCGGATCCCCTGGCGTGCCTGGCACTGTATTTGTTTGGTTGTATGGTAAGTTCGGGTCGACTTGATACACTGTATCGCCTGCGACTGGTCCATATTCATAGACTTGGTCAACTGGGTTGATTGTATTTGTCACAGTTTGCGGGTTAGATAATGCACCTGTTGTCGCATCTACATCATACGTTGTTGTCGTCGTTGTTGAACCATTTTGTCCCTCTTGAACTAACGTATTCGTTGTTCCTACTGCTAAATCCGGGTTATAACGATACACCGTATTATATTGAATCGGTGTCACGTTAGTATCAACATTATCCACACTGATGACTTCATCAACAGCTGGTGTTGTCGTTGTTGTAACTGCTTCTTGACCAGGTTCTTTTACTGTTGTTGCGACACCATCTTGACCTTGCGTCACAACTGTTTGGTCTCCCACACCTGCATCAGGGTTTGGATCTGCAACATATGTCGTACCTGATGGAATCGGTGAAGTTGTTGATGTTGTCACACCTGATCCTACTTCAATAATTTGATCTTGCTTTTGTGTTAATGTCGTTGTTGATGTTGTCGGATTTTCTAATGCACCTGTTGTCTGGTTCACTGTATAAGTCGTTGTCGTTTGTGTTTGACCCGTTACCCCTTGTTGTATAACGTTTTGTGTACCTTGAGGTAAGTTTGGATTTTCTCTATAAATCGTTTCATATGGTACATCTGCTGTTGTTGTTTGAACTGTTCCTTTTTCAATGACTTGTGTTACAGGTTGAACTGTCGATGTAGTAGTCACTGGATTAGATAATTGACCTGTTGCTGGGTCAACCGTATAAGTCGTTGTCGTTGTTGTTGATCCTGCTTGGCCTTGTGTACGCACGTTTGTATAATCTGTTGGTTGGTTTACACCGACATATTGTGTGTTGTAAGGAATAGTTGTTGTCGTCGCTTGTACATTATTCACACCTATAACTTCGTTTGTTGGCTGTTGTGTCACGTTCACAATAGTATCTTTACCTGGTTCTGTTGTTACAGTTTGTGAACCTGGTACACCTTCTACCACAATCGTTTCAGTACCAAGCGGTTTTGTCGGGTCTGAAACAGCTTGATAACTTGTGCTTGGCTCAATTGTTTCTACTGTTGTTTGCGCCGGCACAGCTTCAGGGTTGACTGAGTTATTACTGATCAGCACAATTCTTTGAATCGTATTTAAGTTTAAAGTACTTAAGTCTTTACTGCTCGTACCTGAAGGTGTTGAGCTGGCACTTGTAGATTCTGTTGTATTATAAGTTGGTGTACCTGTAGAGAAACCTTTTTGTGCTGCTTGTAAATCTACGACGTCAGACCAAACTGTATCCGCATCTGCACTTTGATTTGGATCACTAAAGTGTGTCGCATTCCAAGTTTTAACAATATAAGAGCCATTCCACTTCATATAACCTGGAGAGCCAGGATCCATATAAATCAAGTTCGGCTTACTGCCATTTGTACTTTGGCCACTTGTGACAATACTGTTCTTTTGGAAGTTGATATAGTTCGCATTATCAAAGATAAATTGGCGGTTTTGACTTGTTCCGCCTAAAGGAATCGATAAAACTTCCGCGTAATAGTCACGGTTATCTGTACGCAAGTCTAATGTCGCATTATCTTTCACCCATAATAATGCACTTTGTGTACCTGTCGCATTAATGTTGACTAAGTCATTATAAGCGCCGACTTGTGTCTTAGTATCCGGGTTCCATTGATGGTTTTTCGCATCTAAGAACAATGTCGCGTACTCATCAATTAAAATTTGAGAGTTACCATCTAATCCTATCAGGTTGTTGTTTGAGTAATCACCCGCACGATGTCCATCGGAATATGCGATGAATTTAGAGTATTGGCCAACTTCGAAAGTACTGCCAGTCCCCATATCTACAATGTTACCGTTACCTTTTTGACTGATATTGATTGTAGAATTCGCACCTGTGTAAAGCGTGCCATCATTCGCAAAGTCAAAAATATTTTGACCTGTAATATTTAATGTCGAACCATCACCGATTAACACAGAGCCGCCATTACCGACTTGGAATGCAGTTGTGCCGTTCGTTGTGCCCCATGGGTTGGTTGGCGAAACGTTCATTGTAATATTTGAATTCGTACCTGTTGTAATTACACCGCCATCAACCACTTGCAGTGCGTTACCTAAACCAGTACGTGTAATATTAACTGTCGCATCTGCCGCAATATTGATATTCTTCGCACCAATGTTTGAACGGTTTAAAGTACTGTCATTACTAATTGAACTGAAGTTGCCGCTAATATTGACATTCACGTTTTGGTTTGCGAGTGTACTGCTCACCAAGTTACTGCCAGTATGTTTGACGTTATTGAACGAGATAGTGTTGTTAGTCGTCGTACTTGCCCCGAAGTTTACTAAACCACCTGTATTGCCCGTTGTAATATTCATATTTTGATACGTCATATTCCAACTGCCTGATGTTGCTGGGGCGTTAATAATATTCGTTCCCGTATTCAACGTATAACCGCCACCATCAATCGTCACAGAGCGTCCTGTTGAAGTTTGAAGGTTCGGTGAGCTTGTACCTGTGATATTGCCAGTCAATTGAATATTAGAGACTGTTTTGTCATTTAACGCCGCAATAAACTGATCCCACGTGCTGACTTGTGTCGCTGGTGCTGGTGCTGCATATGCTGAAAATGCCATCATACGAAACGTCGGTGAAATACTTGTTGAACTTGATGTCGTTGATGATTGTGTAGATGTTGTTAATGGTAATTCACCCACAGGATCACTGCCAGGTGCGCTCGATGTATTCAGTAAATAAGAAGTCAATAAAGCACCTGCGATTTCTTCATCTGTCGCAGTATTCGCATCTACTGCCATACCATCTACCACTTGTTGTGCTGCTTCAGGTGATAAATTTTCTTCAGTTGCTAAATAATCTGTTAAAGCACTTTCCTTATCTGTACTGCTATTCAATGTTTGTGACAAATCCTGAGACAATGTCGGTGTTGGTGATTCAATAGATGAAATTGTTGTGTCATTCGTTGAATTTGGTGTAGAAGTATCATTAGCTGTACTATTTGTAGTATTACTGTCAGTTGTTGATGGTGCATCTGACGTTCCTGTTGATGTATCTGGCTTTGATGTGTCATTTGATGGTGCCATTTGAGATTCTGATGATGTATCATTTGACGGTGTTGTTTGAGAGTCTGATGAAGTGTCGTTTGATGATGAAGGTACGTCTGTTGAAGGTGTTGTCTTAGTATCAGGAGTACTTTGTGTTTGAGATGATTCATTGGATGATGGCTGTGAAGGTGTTGGTGTTTCTGAAGGTGTTGATGTTGAAGATTCTTGATTAGAAGGTGTTGAATCTTGTTCTGTAGTCGTATCTGGTGCTGGCGCAAGGTCAGTTGTTGGCGCAGACGTCTCACCAGATGGCGTGGATGTCGCAGGTGTTTCTGTTGTTTCAGTTGTATTTTGAGCCGGTTCTTGTGGTAGAGAGGCATCAACTTGTGGTGCTGTTTCTGTCGTATTCGTCGTTGTTTCTGGCGTATTTGTTTGTGTCTCTTGTGTCGGTGTAGTTTCTGTAGTTGACTCAGTTGTTGAAGTGTCGCCACTTCCCGTCGAGCTGCTTGAGCTGCTACCTGATGAATCAGATGTGCTGTTTTCAGCTGCTCTGGCTTCATCGTTTACTCCTAAAATCAACATTGTTCCTAATAGAATCGAAGCTGTTCCTACGGTAAATTTACGTATAGAATACTTGTTCCGTCTATTCGGAAGAAAATCTAATTTTTTCATAGAAAAAATTCCTCCTCGTTTTCTCCAAACCTTTGTTTCGCTTGTTCAACATTTAGTTTCGTTTAAAAATTGCTAATTGAGTTAATTATACTGAAATTTCAAGAAGTGTCTATATCTATTTTAGTAAATTTCAAAAGTTTCACACTTTTTTATTTTGATAAATATTTTTAACATGAAATTTACTTTTGTACACTTCCTCGTTACGTTTCTCTAATCCCTATGTATCAAAACTTAAACATTTATAATTTTGCATCATCGTATGGCAATAAACAGACTTTCTAAAAGTATATAAAAAAAGGAGTCCTCCACTATTTGAAGACTCCTTTTAAAACGTTAATTATTGAACTGTTCCTGCATTTTTATCATGTTTACCATGTACATAATAATCCATATATTCTGGTTTCATTGGATCATTGCCTAAAATAATATCTGCAGCTTTTTCCGCAATCATTAAGACAGGCGCATGAATATTACCGTTTGTTGTTGTAGGCATGACTGATGCATCAACAACACGTAAGTTTTCCATGCCATGTACTTTCATTGTTAATGGGTCTACAACGGCCATTGGGTCTGAAGCAGGTCCCATTTTCGCACTACATGAAGGATGTAATGCTGTTTCAGCGTCGCGGCGTACCCAATCTAAAATTTCTTCATCTGTTTGAACTTCTGGTCCTGGAGAAATTTCTCCATCGTTATAAGGTGCAAGTGCAGGTTGAGATAAGATATTACGTGCAACACGAATAGCTTCTACCCATTCACGTTTATCTTCTTCTGTTGAAAGATAGTTGAACACAAAGTCAGGATGTTCAAATGGGTCTGTTGATTTAATCTTCAAGCTGCCGCGAGAGTTAGAATACATTGGTCCAACGTGTACTTGGAAACCATGTTTTGTTTCTGCTTTCTCGCCATCATAACGTACTGCTAACGGTAAGAAGTGGAACATCAAGTTTGGATACTTCACATCATCGTTTGAACGTACGAATCCGCCACCTTCAAAGTGGTTCGTTGCGGCTGGGCCTGTACGGCTGAAGATCCATTGTAAACCGATAAATGGCATTTTTAATGGATTTAAACTTGGTTGTTCTGACACAGGTTGAGATGCTGCGTGTTGAATGTACACTTCTAAGTGGTCTTCGAAGTTTTCACCGACACCAGGTAAGTGAATACGTGGTTCAATACCTAATGATTTCAAGTGTTCAGAATCACCGATACCTGATAATTGAAGTAATTGTGGTGTATTGAACGCTCCACCTGATAAGATGACTTCTTTTGCGGTAACCGTGTGTAATTTACCATTACGTTTAAATGTCACGCCTGTAACCTTATTACCTTCAAAGTTTAATTTCGTCACAAACGCACGTGTTTTAACATGTAAATTTTTACGTTTCATTACTGGATGTAAGTAAGCGCGTGAAGCTGATACACGACGGCCATTATGAACTTGGCTGTCGAAAGGTCCGAAACCTTCTTGACGGAAACCGTTCACATCAGGTGTTTTATTGTAGCCTGCTTGCACACCTGCATCAAAGAACGCTTGGAATAATGGGTTTTTCGCTGGTCCACGTTTTAATTTAATCGGACCATGATGACCACGATATTCGTCATCTTGTTCTGCACCGAATGTTGTTTCTAAACGTTTGAAGTATGGTAAGCAATGTGCGTAATCCCAAGTTTCCATACCTTTTGGTGAACCCCATTTTTCATAGTCCATCGGGTTACCACGTTGATAAATCATACCGTTGATTGAACTTGAACCGCCTAATACTTTACCGCGTGCGTGTGCAACTTGACGACCGCCCATATGTGGTTCGTTATTTGTCGCATAAATCCAGTCGTAGAAACGATTTCCTGATGGATACATTAATGCTGCTGGCATTTGAATAAATAAATCCCAAAAATAGTCGCTGCGTCCTGCTTCTAATACTAATACCTCATTGTTCTTGTCTACACTTAAACGATTACCTAAAACTGAACCGGCACTGCCCCCGCCGATAATAATATAATCATAATCATAAGATTTACTCATTTATGTCTTCCTCCTATAGAAAATGGTTATGCTCGATTTATCTTAATTTGTCCAAAAAGAGAGCGAGAACAGAGAGGCGAAAATTATTTCACCTGTATTCTCGCTTTATTTAAAATGCATTAGCCTTTAAACCAATTCACTGGTTCTGGATGATAGTTCGTTAAAATGTGTTTAGAAACTAAGTACTCTTCTAAACCTTCTTTACCTAATTCACGACCGATACCTGATTGTTTATAGCCGCCCCAAGGTGCTTGTGCGAAGTAAGGATGGAAATCATTAATCCATACTGTACCCATACGTAATCGGCTTGCGACACGTTGAGCTTTGCCGATGTCTTTAGAGAACACTGCACCTGCTAAACCATAAATTGAATCGTTCGCTAAACGAATCGCATCCGCTTCATCTTCAAATCCTTCAACTGTCACAACAGGTCCGAATACTTCTTCTTGTACGATACGCATTGACGTATCACAATCTGTAATCACTGTCGGTTCAAAGAAGAAGCCATCTTTCAAGTCATCACGATCAGGACGTTTACCGCCTGTCGCAATCGTTGCGCCTTCTTCTTTCGCAACATCCATATAACCTTCAACTTTTGCTAAATGTTCCGCTGAGATTAATGGACCCACTTCAGTATCTTCATCAAACCCATTACCAAGACGAATATTTTTCACGCGTTTAATCAACGCTTCTTCGAACTTATCTTTAATTGAGTTTTGAACAATAATACGTGAACCTGCTGAACATACTTGACCTGCATGGAAATAGCCGCCGTTTAGCGCTTGATCAACTGCTAAATCAAAGTCAGCATCTTCAAAAATGACGTTAGGATTTTTACCGCCAAGTTCTAATGCGACATTTGTCACATGATTTGCTGCTTGTTTCATAATGTGTTTACCAGTTTGAATACCACCTGTAAATGACACTAAGTCTACTTCTGGTGAACCTGATAAAACATCACCTACAACTGAACCGGCACCTAACACTAAATTAATAACACCTTTAGGGAAACCGACTTCTTCCATCAATTCGAATACACGAATAGTTGTCAATGGTGTGATTTCACTAGGTTTCATCACTAATGAACAACCTGTAGCTAAGGCTGGCGCAATTTTCCATGATGCTTGTAGTAAAGGATAGTTCCAAGGTGTAATTTGTGTAACCACACCGACTGGTTCTTTCACAACTTTACTTTCTGTACCTGGAATTGGTGAATTAATCATTTCACCGCCGTCTTTATCAGCTAACCCCGCAAAATACATAAAGACGTTATGGATGTCATCCATATCTGCAAGTGATTCTTCGTACGTTTTACCAGTATCTAACGTTTCTAGTTTCGCAAGTTCTTCACGATTTTCTTTAATCTTGTCAGCAATTGCTCTGACTTTTTGTCCTTTGACTTCACTTGTTTCATTCGCATAGTCACCTTGATCAAAAGCACGTCTTGCTGCTTTTACTGCACGTTCTGCATCTTCAGCTGCTGCTTCTGATACTTCGAATATAACTTCTTGATTATAAGGATTGATTATTTCACGTGTGGCTTGGTTCGCACTGTCTATCCACTCACCATCAATGTATTGTTGGTGAGATAAACGCTTTACAAGTTCCATCATTTAGACCCCCGTTAACTTTGTTAAATTTTTATTTAACGAATTTTACAAAGTTTATGTTAGCATGAATAAAGAGAAAGTGTCAAACACACTTTTTATATAACACACTGCATAGCAAGTTAAAGATAATCCTGTACTTTGATATACTATTCATGATTCAACATTGGACGAATGCGGGAAATAACTCTAAAATGAATATAAATGTAGTGGACGGAGGTTTAAGTATGACAAGTTCAAATCAACATGAACAAGCCATCGAAGAAGCTAAAGATTTAGTGATTAACGCGATTGGCGAAACAATGGATTTGTACGGCATTAATCGTAGTGTCGGCAACCTTTACGGGACTATGGTATTTGAAGATAATATGACCTTGGATCAAATGCGCGAGAAGTTGCAGATGAGTAAGCCAAGTATGAGTACAGGTGTGAAACGTCTACAAGAGTATGACTTAGTAAAACAACAATTTACACGTGGCAGTCGTAAACAACATTTTGTTGCTGAAAAAGACTTCTTTGTATTCTTCAGACACTTCTTCGATGTGAAATTCAGTCGTGAAATAAACGTCAATATGGCTTCTCTTGATGAAGCAGAACAAATTATTCAACACGTTCTAGAATCAGATGATGTCGACGAAGCAACTTATGACTATGCACAACGCGTCAATGCACAACTCGAACATTCTCGTATCTATTACGAATGGCTTTCTCAAATTAATGAAGCCATCCGTACTGGCGAAATCTTTAAATATTTCCCAATTCCTGACCCGAAAGATGTATAATACACTTTCCATAACTTATCGATATAAAAATGGCACGCACTCCAGATTTGGAATGCGTGCCATTTTTTATTTCTACTTCATTTTCATTCATTTTTTATCTTTAAAAGTAATTCTACTTATAAATCGTTAAGATCTTTGTGCGTGTTGTTCCTCTTCACGTTCTTCCGCAATCTGATTAATCTTCAAGGAACGATGTTCTGCTTCTCTTAATCGTGCGGCACGTAATTGTAATTTAACGCGGTCTCTAGATAAGGTGATAATAAACGATATCATCATAAAGACGAAAATCACAATGAGCGGCACACTGGCTAGAATTGAAGCTGTCTTCAGAACATCCAGCGCACGTTGACCACCGACTAGCATTAATGAGAATGGTAATAAACATAACGCAAATGCCCAGAATAAACGGTTCGCGCGTAATGGTTCACCAATCACTTTCTTTTGAGATGCTGAAGCAAAAATATATGAACCTGAGTCGAACGTCGTTGCTAAGAACAAGAATGCTGAAATCAAGAATAGAACGACAATAATATTATGGAACGGTAGTTGGTGAATGACTTCAACAATGGCTGCTTCCGTACCATGTGCATTCAAGAATGATACAACATCGAATTGATGTGTAATTTGAAGATACACTGCATAGTTACCAAAGATACCAAAGAATAAGACACAACCTAATGTACCGTAAATAATCGTACCTAAGATGACTTCTTTTAACGTACGACCTTTAGAAATACGTGCGATAAAGAGTCCGATAAACGGCGCATAAACGATCCACCATGACCAATAGAAAATTGTCCATTGTTGCGGGAAGTTTGTTTCCTTACGTCCATCAATACCGCCAAACGGTTCTAACCATGTAGCCATTTGGAAGAAATTCTTTAACATATTCCCAAAGCCTGTAACTGTTGTTTCCATGATGAATACAGTTGGACCTACAATAAAGACAAATCCTAATAGAATAAATGACAACCAAACGTTCACGTCACTTAAACGTTGAATCCCTTTTTTTAGTCCTGTATAAGAGCTGACTGCGAAAATAACCGTAATTGTAATTAAAATCGCTGAACGTAACACCATACTTTGTCCATCAATACCTGTTAAACGTTCAATACCAGCTGAAATCATTGGCACACCTAATCCAAGTGATGTAGCTGCACCGCCAAGTAAACCGAAGATAAATAAAATATCGACAATTTTACCTGGTAATTTTTCAGTTTGTCCTTTTAAAATCGGTCGACAAGCCTGACTGATTTTATAAACTGGTTTTTTCTTCACGAAAACTAAGTAACCGATCGGTAAAGCTGGTAAAACATAAATTGCCCAAGCAATTGGACCCCAGTGGAACATACCATACATTGTGGCATATTCTAAGGCAGCATCTGTCATACCTTTCTCGCCATGTGGCGGTACTTGGAAATAGAAAGCCCATTCAATAACGCCCCAGTATAAAATATCTGAACCGATACCGGCACAGAACAGCATCGCTGCCCAAGTAAAGTTACCGAATTCCGGTTTATCACTTGCTCTCCCCAGAGTTACGTTTCCGTATTTGCCAAATGCTATGTACAGTACGAAACCTAAAACAATTAAGCCCAGTGATAAATAAACTGCACCTAGCGAATTGGATACTGCTTCGTTAATGTCAGTGATTACTTTTTGACTCGCTTTAGGAAATGCCATCATCGGAATGACAGCAATTAATAAAATAGCGACAGTACCATAAAACGTTGTCCAGTCCATAATTTGGGACTTTTTAGCTTTGTTTTGCTTTTTAGCTTTTTGCAATGTTTTTGCACTCCCTATATTGATTAATTGTCGTTGAAAACATAAAAATCAAATTCTACTTCTCTTTTTATTTTTCCAACTCCCCATTTCTTATGTTACATAAAGACATTAACGAATTATTTATAATAATGCAAATTCATACAGAAGAATATGTTGGCAAAAATGAATAAATATATATTTCAGATTAGTAATTCAAGCGTCCTAATCGCTTATATCCCTATGTTAAGTTTAAATTTAACGAATTGAACGAACTTAACCACCCATTTTTATGCATTAATATACATTTTATGCGAATAAATATTTTTTTAGAAAAACTGAAAACACCCTCTAGAATCGTCAATTTTTTATGATTTAAAATTATGTTTATCAATATTTCTCATAAAAAATCCCCGACTTTAAACGTCAGGGATTTTAAATGAAAGTGCGAATCACTTCATTCATTTTTATGTGTATTATTTTTCAAATTATCTTTAGCTATTTTGTTTTGCGAAAGCTTTACCAATAGCTTCTAATTTATGCGGTGCGTCGTGCATTGCCATTTTCACTTCTACAAAGTGCATCATTTCTGGATAAGCTTTAATAGTTTCAAAGGCTTGTTTCAACTCTTCACTTGTTGAAACATCATGGATTTTCACATCATCTTTAGCACCGAAGACTGCTGGTAAGGCTTTGTAGTCCCACATAAAGATGTCGTTATACGGTTCATTTTCACCATGAATCTTACGCTCTACTGTATAGCCATCATTATTGATGACAAACAATACTGGTTTTAATTTCTCACGAATCATTGTTGAAATACTTTGAACTGTTAATTGCAGTGAACCGTCACCGATTAATAATAAGTTACGACGATTTGGATCAGCAATTTGTGTACCTAATGTTGCTGGTAATGTGTAACCAATTGAGCCCCATAAAGGTTGACCAATAAACTTATTCGCTTGATATAACGCTAAGTCATATGCACCAAAGAATGATGTTCCTTGTTCGGCTAGAATCACATCATCAGGTGCGATAAAGTCTTGCATCATCTTGAAGTACGTTTCTTGTGTTAATGGTTCGTTCGTTAATTCATATTGACCCGCTTCTGGACGTTTATATTGTGGGTAATCTGCATCATTCACATAGTCCATCTCTAACAGGCCTTCTAATAAATCTGGTAATGTTACATCTTGATCTTCTGTGTCATTCATTTTGAAATTGTGTTGATTCAACATCACGACATCATCAATATCAAATTCATATGAGAAACCTGCTGTGGCAGAGTCTGTTAATTTCGCACCAATATTTAAAATTGCATCACTGTTATCAACATAATTTCTAATATTTTCTTCTGCGATTGAGCCGTCATAAATGCCCATATAGTAAGGATTTTCTTCATTGAAGGCACCTTTACCTAATGACAATTGCGCAACTGGAATGTGTGTTTGATTTACAAATTGTTCTAGTTTGTCATGCAGTTTGAAACTATTGATTTCATGTCCTGCAATAATTACAGGTTGAGACGCACTGTTTAATTTATTTTTAACCATCTCAATATAGTTTGAGACATCTTGTGCTTTAAATTCTGGTAATTGATAAGCATCTTTCACTTCAATTTCTGTCATTGCGACATCAATCGGTAAGTGTAAATGTACCGGTCTTTTCTCGGCTAATGCTTCATTGATCAGGCGCGGAATTTCTTCTTGTGCATTTTCAGGTGTGATATAACCTTGTGCTGTTGTAATTTCTTTGAACATTTTGCGGTAGTTATCGAATTCACCTTCACCAAGTGAGTGGTGAACATATTTACCTGCTTGTTCTACACTGCGTGTCGGTGCGCCTGTAATTGCAACTACTGGAATACGTTCTGCATAAGAACCTGCGATACCATTGACCGCTGATAATTCACCTACACCAAATGTAGTCACCATTGCGCTTAAACCATTCATGCGTGCATAACCGTCTGCCGCATAACTTGCGTTTAATTCATTTGTATTACCAATCCATTCAATATCATCACGGCTGATAATATCATCTAAGAAAGCTAAGTTGAAATCTCCAGGTACACCAAATACTTTATCTACGCCTGCAGTACTCAGGCAGTCCATTAAATACTCTCCAACACGTTTATTCATATTCATTCCACCTTTTTCTCTTTCTCTTATACAATTCTAGG
>NZ_KV808534.1:20924-27371 GCF_001812305.1 Staphylococcus sp. HMSC056G08 | reverse complement strand
TTCTCTTATACAATTCTAGGATAACACTTCCATATATATTAGGTCAAGTAAGTTGACTTAACTGAAATACCTGCAACCATATAAAAAAATACCGCCTTGAATGTTTCAAGACGGTACTCTACAGAGAGCGTATTCAAGGTTATTCCTTGAACTCCCCTTTTAAATATTTTACTTCTTGGAATCCTGGACGTTTACTTGCGAGTTCTTCCATCATCGCATTCCAATCATTTCCGACTTCAGCTTTAATACTTTGAAGTAAATCATTTTGTGCTTTATTGATTTCTGTAACCAATGCATGACCTTTATCAGTCGCAAAGAGTTCTTTGACTCTGCCATCTATTTTAGATTTTCTTTCGACAACTAAACCTTCATCTTTTAATTTTTTCAACGTTTGATGACTGCCTTGTTTAGAGATTTCCATACTTCTTAGTAAATCTCTGATGGTAATCCCAGGCACTTTATCGATAAAGAATAAGAAGCGATGGTGTTGGCGGCGCATTCCTTTCTTCTCAATAATTTCATCTGCAGTATGAATAAATGTTTTATAGGCAAAATAGAACAAGAGATGATCATAGTCGTTATTATGTGCAGTCATGGTTCACAGTCCTTTATTTCAAAATGTTGTTTTCTGATAATTAACTTTATTATAGCAAGTCTTATAACAGACCTAAAGCACTGATTTTTCTTTTAAGCTTAGTTCAATCAAATAGAAACTTGTGCAATTTGTCTTTATTCTTTGTACAATGACATCAATATAGAACAAAAGGGAGATGATCGAATGGTTCGATTTAAAACTGTTCAAATCACAGACTTAACTGAAGAAGACTTACAAGCTATGGGGGCACAAGATCAACTAATTGATGTAAGAGAAGCTGATGAATATGAAGCTGGTCATATTGAAGATGCGTTGAATTATCCACTTTCAACGTTAAATACGAAATTCCCATTAGACCAAGGCAAAACGTATTACATTTATTGTCAAAAAGGCGGACGCAGTCAACAAGCCAGCCAAATGTTAAGTGACAGCGGTTTTGATGTGATTAATTTAAATGGCGGTTATGAAGCATATCTTTCTCAACAAGAAGCACAAGCACAACCACAACATCAAACTACAAGTAAGCAGGAGCAGACCGAAGTCACTGCCTCTGAGAAAACAATTAAACCAGAACGCAAACAATTAAACTACAGTGGTTTACAATGTCCAGGTCCTATCGTGAATTTAAGCCAAGCCATCAAACAACTACAACCTGGCGAACAAGTTGAAGTAATTGTTACGGATTTAGGCTTTGCGAGTGATATACAAAGTTGGGCAAAACAAACGGGTCATCACTTAATTGATTTAAAAACAGATGATTCAAAAGTCACAGCTATCATCGAAAAAGGTGAAGCTTCTGATCAAGCTATGTCTGTCCACGAATCAAATAATGGCACAACGATTGTCTTATTCAGCGGTGAACTTGATAAAGCTTTAGCTGCTTTAATCATTGCGAATGGCGCACGTGCAGCAGGTCGTGAGGTTTCTATCTTCTTTACTTTCTGGGGATTGAACGCATTAAAACGTACAGATGCGCCTAAAGTGCAGAAAAAAGGATTAGAAAAACTCTTTGATTTCATGTTGCCAAAAGGTCCAGAAAGTATGCCGTTAT
This sequence comes from Staphylococcus sp. HMSC056G08, assembly GCF_001812305.1. NCBI lineage: Bacteria > Bacillati > Bacillota > Bacilli > Caryophanales > Staphylococcaceae > Staphylococcus > Staphylococcus sp. HMSC056G08. The sequence continues at coordinate 25,725 of NZ_KV808534.1, read as the reverse complement.
CTAAAATGAATATGTTCGGTTTAGGACGCTTTATGATGAAACTCTTAATGAAACAAAAGAACGTCGATTCATTACCTGCTTTAATCGATAAAGCAATCGAAAATGATATAAAACTAATCGCATGTACTATGAGTATGGATGTCATGGGTATCAAACGTGAAGAATTGCGTGATGATGTCCAAATCGGCGGTGTTGGCACATATATCGGCGATACAGAACATGCCAAACATAATTTATTTATCTAAAGCATATAGATAATCCTCTGTCTTCAAATTAAGGCAGAGGATTTTTTACATCATCTTTAAATATCCTTCTTACTCTTCAAAAATTAATCGAACATTTGTTCGCTTTTTCTTTGAAAACGCGTTCGTAAAATGCTAAACTTAATTCATGAGTAAAGGTCGTTCTACTATATTGTGAGTACCTCACGTGCCTTGAACTGCAAGAAAGTGAGGTGATATGGATGGACATCATTATCCATGAACTCACGATTAATTTTTCTTCAATTGTGCAAGTGACACTTTTAGCAACAGCCATCAAGTTTATTATCAGCAAGAACGACAAAAAAGACTAGCTATGCAGCAACATAACTAGTCTCTCATTCGGTTCGTTTGGTAATCACAATTGTGCGTTGTGAGCCTTTACTCTAGCCTTCAGTCCTGTAAGACTGAGGGCTATTTTAATACAACTAAAGCTTACCAAATTTATAGCCCACTTTCAATTAAATTGCGGTTCATCTAAAACAAGGTTGCCCAATTCATTTTTGTTGGTGTGAGTTTCTTTGAATTCATTAAATGATATTATTTCTTTTTCTTCTTTTTGTCTTTTTTCTTTTTATCCTTTTTCTTCTTGTCTTTTGAATCTTCTTTTTTATCCTCTTTCTTGTTATCTTTCTTCTTAGATTTCTTATCTTTGTTGTCTTTGTCGTCTTTGTCGTCTTTCTTACCTTTTCCTTTTTTATCTTTGTCTTTCTTGTCCTTCTTCTCTTTTGTCTCTTTGTCTTTCTTATCTTTTGATTCTACTTTTTCTTTATCTTCTTGTTTCTTTTCTTTCTCTTCAGACGACTCTGATGCAGACTTGTCATCTTCAGAAGGTTCATTTTCTGAAGATATTTTCTCTTCTTTTGCAGGTTCTTCTTTTACTGCAGTGAATTCTTCTTCTAGTTCTCCTACTGCGATGACTTCACCTTTGTCATCTGTAGTGAGTGTTGTTTCTAATTCTTCATTTTGCTCTTCATCTAGATGGTAGCCCAATTCTAAGACTTGTAAATAAACGGTTACTTGGAAGTCTTTATATTCACCTTTATAGATAGTTTGAACATCGCTTTGACGAGATTGTAAATCAGTATGTTCTGTTAACGCAGGTTCTATTACGTTAGTTTGTATAGGTTCTTCTACAATTTCTTCAATAGAATGATCACGTTCTTGTTGATGGTTTTGAATACTTTTATAAATTAAATCAGCATCTTTCAACTCTGGATATTGTTTTAAAAATGCACTTTTAGTTTCTGGTATTTCAAAGTCTTTCTTTGCTTTTACATCGATATAGACTGCCGCATAATGGAACTTTGTTTGGTCAGAAACATTGTAAACCCAAGATTTAGGCGGGTTCGTCATTTTCTTTAAATGTTCAGTAAAGTCGCGTTGAATTGTTGATACTGCATGACCTGCTTGGCCGCTAGCGCTTGGTTCAAAATCATGTACATAAACCGTTCTTAGTTTTACCATATCTGTCATTTCATTTTGATCTAGAACTGCTAAATCTAAACGTGACATCTCTCTAGCGACAGTTTCTGCCAGTGCTTGACGCAAAACTTGAATTCCTAATAAATCTTTTAATGACTTATCTATACCTGACACTAAAGTTAAATACGCCATATCATCTGCGTAGTGTTTAAAGTTACCTTCTAACTTGCCCAATCTTTTAGTTAAAGCATCTGCGATATTGATTTTCATGTTAATTCCCCCATAGGTTTGATTTATACACTAAGTTAGTAACTTATACCCTATCAGTCGCAAAATAAGATTAAGATTTTATTAGATTGAATACTAATTTAGATTTGCGTCACTCAAAATAAAAAAGCGGTACAGGAGTACACGCTTTATAAGAATTAGCCATTCATGAATTTCAAAACTTCATCATACACTTTTTGAGAACGTTCATTATTTTTAATACGTCTTTTTTGAGACCGAGCCACATACTCCATGGGCACCATATTAAATTGTTTCTTAAAATTGTTGAGGAAAGAACGTTTACTAGAGTATGAATATCTTTTCCAAACTTCTTTGGTTTTTTGATTATCTTCACCATTAATTAATAAATATTCTGCCACGTTAAAAATCTTCACTTGTTGTACGTAATCATTGTAGTTAACACGTGCTGCATCTTTAAATACATGTGATAAATAACTTATATTTAAATCAAAACTTTCAGCGATAGTTGTTAACTTTAACGCTTCATCTGAATGATGATTGATGTACTCAATAATGTGGTTGATTGTCGGGTTATTAGTCATATTGAATAAGTAGATGTCGAAGTTTTCCAAGTAAACACGTAAGTATCTTACCAGTCGAACAATGGTCGCATTCGCTTTCACAAAGTTTGTTTCACATACATAACGTAAAGCCTGGATATAATCATTTTTAATGATATGGTGGATTTCAAAATTGCTTTCAACATGATTGATTTCTTTTAAACAAGCCGGCTTAAAATACACATAATGAATTGATAAGCAGACAACTTTCCCTTCTTTTATTTCCACTTCCATATTTGTGAAATGTGGTTTTTGAACAAAAAGATCTCCTGTTTTATAGGTAAAGTGCTGTGCCCCTTTTTTAACGAAGACTGTACCTGATAAAACTAAATAAATATTAACGTACTCCTCGCTTTTCGAATTATCTTTTATACAAGACCAACCTTGAAAAATATTGTAACTGTAATCCAAAAATATCCCCCCTAATAAAATAAAATGATAATGTGAATGAGTTCTTCTAAATATCCATAGAAAAGCAAGCAGTAAAATAGAAGTGTAAAAGAAGTGATGATTGAGGTAGATACATTTCATAACTGATGAAATTATCCAAAATAAGACTACACCTATTTATAATAAACTAAATGTTCAGAAAATTGAATGCTTTATTGTAAGTTTTTGTGCTAAAATGTTATATTTTTATCTGTTTTATTCAACCAGAAAGCCTTTAGTCCATTCTTTAAGTATATGTAAAATTACTTTATGATTTCTGTGGATTTCATTAAAAAAATTATTGACGCGTTACACATTCTCCTATATAATAAATCTTGTGTTAAAAAGCTATGGAGAAATACCCAAGTCCGGCTGAAGGGATCGGTCTTGAAAACCGACAGGGGCTTAACGGCTCGCGGGGGTTCGAATCCCTCTTTCTCCGCTACGATAAAGGATGAGATACTAAACGGTGTCTCATCCTTTTTTATTAACTTAACGTAAAAATTTCACTAAGTTATTATCATACGCTTAACAAATATTAGACTACATCACTAAACCCCACTCTATCATCTTAGAATGGGGTTCTTTTTATGGCGAGACTACTTTGTCTCACTTATTACGAGTATTTAGACGAAACGGTAAAGATATATTTGATATTAAGATATTAACAATAATACGATATCAAAAAAGCCGCACTCCCTACGAGTACGACTTTCGTTTAAATATTATTTTTTTACGACGACTGCTTACTAAGAATGCGGCACCGATTAATGCGGCTAATCCGCCTACAAGGATGCTGTTAGATTGTGACTGACCTGTATTTGTTTTTGTTGTTTAGAAGAAACTGTTTGTTCTGGATGTGTAGTTCTAGTTGTTGGGTTGTTTGATGTTTGTGATGAACGCTCTTCATCGTTTTGATACATATGTCTATCAGAAGTTCGAGTAGTATCTTGATGTTCATTTGTTGATTCATCAGAAGCATGGCTATCTTTAGACGTTTGATGTTTTTGTGTTATTTCGGTTTGATTTTCTACCTCTAAAGCCGTGCGTTCAGATGATGCTTCCTCTTCTGTTGTATGCTCTTGTTGTTTATTTGTATCTTCCATTTTGACTTCTTGTTTAACTTTGCTTTCAGTATTTAACTCAACTGATGAAGTTTTTTCAGAAACCATCTGGTTAAGAGAAGTTTCATCTGCATTTTCTAGGTGTATTTCTTCTTGTTGTGTAGTTGTTGTAACAGACTTTTCCGATACTACTTCATTTGAAATTGTTTCAAGAGAAGTTGTAGATTTATCTTCAGTTACTGCTGGAATTTCAATATTTTCTATGTTGTTTAACTCTGAAATCAAGTTGCCTTTTAATTCACTTGGTAACTGAGCTATTGCTGATTGTGCCAATTCTTTTGTTGTCTTTACTTTTTCTTGAACAATCGTTAATGCTTCTTGTTCTTCTGTCTGTACATGATGATCTGAAAGTACTTTTTCAAGTTCAATGTGTGCTGCATTATTTGTTGATATTGCTTCCCTCAACGCTGCTTCTGCTTCATTTAACCATTGATCTTGGATGTCGTTTGTACCATTCGCATTAGCGTCATTGATTTCTGGGATGTCGATGCCTTGTAATTGTGCTAATAACGCTGGTAAATTGCCTTTTAGTTCACTTGGTAATACGTTTACTTTTCTCTCTGCTGATGTTTTTAATGTTTGCGCTTCTTCTTGTGCAGATTTTAGTAATGTTTGTTCTTGTGGTGTGATTAAGTTGTCGGAAACTGCCATGTTCCATGCTGATTGGAATGCTTTATCTGCAAGTTCTGCTGCTTTCACAGCGGCTTCGGCATCA
>NZ_KV808534.1:20509-20824 GCF_001812305.1 Staphylococcus sp. HMSC056G08 | reverse complement strand
CTGCTGTTGCTTTTAATGTTTGTGCTTCTTCTTGTGCTGATTTTAGTAATGTTTGTTCTTGTGGTGTAACTAAATTGTCGGAAACTGCCATGTTCCATGCTGATTGGGATGCTTTATCCGTAAGTTCTGCTGCTTTCACAGCGGCTTCGGCATCATTTAACCATTGATCTTGGATGTCGTTTGTATCATTCGCATTAGCGTCATTGATTTCTGGGATGTCGATACCTTGTAATTGTGCTAATAACGCTGGTAAGTCACCTTTTAATTCGCTTGGTAATGCGTTTACTTTTCTCTCTGCTGTTGCTTTTAATGTTT
>NZ_KV808534.1:11837-20409 GCF_001812305.1 Staphylococcus sp. HMSC056G08 | reverse complement strand
TAGCGTCATTGATTTCTGGGATGTCGATACCTTGCAGTTGTGCTAATAACGCTGGTAAATTGCTTTTTAGTTCACTTGGTAGTGCATTTACTTTTCTCTCTGCTGTTGCTTTTAATGTTTGTGCTTCTTCTTGGGCAGATTTCAATAATGTTTGTTCTTGTGGTGTAACTAAATTGTCAGAGACTGTAGAATCAAATAATGTTTGAGCATGCTCATCAGCTGACTGTGCTGCTTTTACCGCATCTCTCGCTTCATGGATTAATACATCTACATTATCATCAATACCATTTTCATTTTGATCATTAATCTGCGGTAATGTAATACCTTTGAGCAACACTAAATCTTTTGGAAGATTACCTTGCGATGTTAATGGTAATTGATTTACCTTTTCTTTTGCTTGTGCTTTCACATCTTCGTAAATTGCTTGTAATTGAGCTAATTGTTTATATTCGCTTGGTGTAACTAAACCATCTGCTGTATTCGTTGCTAGTTTTTCCTGTAGTTTAGCATCCATTGCTTGTGCCACTCTGACAAACTCTGTTGCTTCAGCTAATGCAGCATCATCTGCATCTGAAATATTATTGGCATTTTGATCATTGATGTTTGGAACTGTGATGCCTTGAAGTTGTTTTAAACGTACTTCAAATGGTGATTGATAAGCTGCTGGTAATTGCTTCACAATTTGTTGTGCTGAATCTTTAGCACCTTCAAACAATGCTTGATGTTGTGATAAGTTTTGATGTTCTTGTGGTGTAATCAAGCCATTTTCATTTGCTGTATCAAGTTCAGATTGTACCTCTTGATTCATTTTTTCAGCTTGTGCCACACGTGCTTCTGCTTGTTCTAGCAATGTATCAATATCATCTGCAATGCCATTAGCATTTTGGTCATTGATGTCTGGAATTGAGATAGCTTGCATTTGCGCTAAAGCATTCAGTAATTCATCTTTAACTGCTGCTGGAATCTTACTTTGTTGAATCGTCTCAGTTGCTTGTTCTTTTAGTTTTGATGCATGATTTTGTGATTCAATCAATGTGTCTTGTTCTTGTGGTGTAATTAAGTGATCTGCAGTCACTTTTGTTAAATCACCTTGTGCTGTTTCATGTGCAGCTTTTACTGCATTTATTAAATCTTGAAGTGTTTGATCTAACGTATCATCTACATCATTATGGTCGTGGTCATTAACTTCTGGTACTGCAATACCTGTTAAAGCATCAAGCATTTTTAGAAGTTCACCTTTTAATGCATCATCAACTAAAGCAATTTTATCTTTAGCAATATTTTTCTGTGCTAAGAATGCTTTTTGAAGATTTGATAACATATCATGTTCATCGTCGTTGATAACACCATTGTCCTGAGCTGTTTCTAATCCTGCTTTCGCAACTTTTTCTGCTGCTTCTGCTGCCTTAATTGCTTGTAATGCATCACTCATCAATTGATCTTGGTTATCATCGATACCATTTGCATTTTTATCATTCACTTCTGGGATATCGATTGCTTTTAACGCATCTAATTGTGGTTGGAATTCCGGTCTTAAGTTTTCATCAATCATATCCACTGCTTTTTGAGCATAGTGTTTCGCTGTCTTCGCATAGTTGACTTGGTTAATTAATTCTGACTGTTCTTTTGGTGTGACTAATTGATCTTGTTGAATTGATTCTAGTTGTTGTTTTGCTGTTTCATGTGCACGTTTTGCTTCATCAACTAAGTCTTGAACAGCTGCTTTCAATGCATCTGTATGATCATCAATGTGGTTATTATCTTGATCATTGACAGTTGGTAAAGTAATTTCATTAATCGCATCTAATTGTAACTGCAAGTCTTTTTGATATGCTGCTGGTAAAGCATCAATTACTGCTTGCGCCGCAGCTTTATTAGCTTCTACTAAATTTTTAGCACCGCTTAGAACTTCTAATTCACTAGGATTGATTAAACCGTCTACTGATGCCTCATCTGCTTTAGCTTGTGCTGCTTGCGCCATATCTTTAGTCGCATTGATTAATTGTTGTGCCTTGTCTATTAATGTATCAATATCATCACGAATACAATTTTGATTTTTATCATTCACAGATGGAATTGAAATTCCTGTTAACGCTTGTACTTTTTCAGGCAAATCTTGTCTGTATTTACTCTCAACTGCTTCAAGCTTTTCTTCAGCTAATGCTTTCTTTTGTTTAAATTCTTCTTGTAACGCTTTTAATTGTGCTTGTTCATCAGGGTTTACCACACCATCTGCTTGAACTTCTTCTACTGCTGTTTGTGCTACTGCTTCTGCATTTTTAGCTGCTTCATAAGCTTTGGTTGCCTCATCAAATAAGCTATCTTCTTTATCTGGCACACCATTATGATTTTCATCGTTGACTTGTGGTGGCCCGATTGGTGTTAATTCATCGAGTTCGGTTTGTAATGTTTGTTTTGCATGTTCTGATAATAATGCGTCTACTAACGTTTGTGCTGCTGCTTTTTTGTCCTCTGCTAATGAAATTGCTTTGGCTAAATCTGCGCTTTCTTCTGGTGTAATGATATTATCTTTTTGAATATCATCCATTTGCGTCAATGCATTGTTATAAGCTGCTTTTGCTGCTTCTACCGCTTCTTTCGCTTTATGAATGGCTTGATCTACGTCATCACGAATCCCGTTTTTATCCTCGTCATTCACTTCTGGTACAGTAATACCTGTTAATGCCGCAAGTTGTTTTGGCAGGTCTTTGCGGTATGCTTCTTGAATCGCATTAATTTTTTCATTTGCTAATGCTTTCTTTTGTTCAAAGTTAGCTTGTGCTGCTAATAATGCTTGATGTTCTGTTTCATCAATTAATGCATTTGGTTTTAGTGCTTCAGCTAACATTTCTTTTGCTGCTTTATCTGCTGCTTGTGCCTCTTTCAATGCATCTCCGGCAAAGCGTATTAATAAATCTTCTGAATCTGGAATATCATTTGCATTGTTGTCATTTACTGGTGGAACGATTAAATCAGGGTATTGTCTTAAAACGCTCAGTAACTCTGCTTTTAAAGGTGTTCCATCTGAGAGATTATGAACATCGGTAAAGGCATTCATTTTAGATTCATATGCAGCAAGTTTGAAAGGTCTTAATGATTCGATCTCGTCTGGATTAACTAATCCATCATCTTGTATCGCTAAAATCGCTGCTTTTGCTGCTTTATCTGTTTCTATAACTTTTTGTACAAGTTTTCTGAGTTCAGCCTCTTTATCATCAGCTACATCATTACTATTAGCATCATTCACTTCTGGTACATCAATACCTGTTAATGCTTTTAATTTCCCAGGCAATACACCTTGATATGCTGGATCAACTGCGTCTAATGCTTGTTGTGCCGCTGTTTTCTTTTGTTCAAAATCATGTTGTAAGTTTTGTAGTGTCTGATGTTCTTCTGATGAAATAGCTTGATTCTCGTTTGCTTTTGTTAATTCAGATTTTGCCAATGCATCAACTGCTGTTGCTTTTTCAATTGCTGCCTCTGCTGCTTTAACTAAAGCATCTTGAGTATCTGGAATCATATTGTTGTTATCGTCATTGATGTCTGGAACACGAATACCATCTAATTTTGCTAGTTCTTGCTCTAAAGGTGTACGTAATACTTCAGGTAATGCATTCACTTTTTCTGTTGCTTCTGCTTTTGTTGAAACAGCTGTTTTCTGAGCTTCTGTTAAATCTTGATGTTCTTTCGGATTAATCAGCTTATCTTGTGTTGCGTCTGTTAAGTTATGTTTCGCTGCTAAATCTGCTGCTTTTGCTTTGTCTAAAGATACTTGTGCTTCTTTAAGCAATGCTTCTAGTTCAGCTTGATCAACATCGTCTGTTTTACCATTATTATCTTTATCATTTACTTCTGGTACAACAATACCGTTTAACGCTGCTAGTTGTGTTGGTAATTCTCCACGATACTGTACATCAATCGCATTGATTTTATCGTTAGCTGCTTGTTTCTTCGTTGTGAAATCTTGTTGTAGCTCATCTAAGTTGTCATGTTCTTGTTGATTAATAACTTTGTCATCATTAGCTTTAACCAATTCTTCGTTAGCTAATTTATCCGCTGCTTCAACTGCTTTAATAGAAAGTTTAGCCGCTTCAATCAACACATCTTGTTCATCAGGGATGTTGTTATTATTGTTGTCATTAATGCCTGGTACCGTAATACCTTTTAACTTAGCCAATCTTTCTAATAATGATGTTTGTACTTCTGATGGTAAGGCTTTAACTGCTTTATCTGCTGTTGTTTTTGTTGTATCTGCATTTTCTTTTGAGACAGTTAAATCTTGATGTTCTTGAGCTTTAATTAAGTTATCTGCATTGGCTTGTTGTAATTGTGTTTGTGCTGCTTGGTCTGCAGCTTCTGCTTTCTTAACTAAATCTTCTGCGTTTTTCAATGCTGCATCTTGTTGTTCTTTTGCATCTTGATCATCTGGTTTACCATTACTATTTGTGTCATTAACAGCAGGAACTGTAATTCCTTTTAATACTTCAAGTTGTGTCGGCAAATCACCACGATATTTCTCTTCAATCTGGTTGATTTTATCGCTAGCTGCTTGTTTCTTCGTTGTAAAATCTTGTTGTAAGTTTTCTAAGTTGTCGTGCTCTTGTTGATTGATGGCTTTATCAGCTTCAGCTTTAGTTAATTCTTCGTTTGCTTTTTGATCTGCTGCTTTAACTGCGGCTAATAAATCTTGTGCTTCTACGATTAATGCGTCTTGTTCGTCTGGAATGTTGTTGTTGTCAGTATCATTAATAGATGGAATTTCAATACCGTTCAATGCATCAAGTTCGTCTAATAAAGGAGCTTGCATGTTTTCTGGAAGTGCTTCTACTAAACCTCTTGCAGTTGAATTTGCTTCGTCAGCTTGATTTTCTACAACATATAATCCTTCTAATTCTTTAAGTGAGATTACATCATCTTGTTTTACTTCAGCTAATTTAGCTTGCGCTGCTTTATCAGCAAGTTTTGCTTTCTCAATTGCCGCTTTCGCTTCTGCTAAGTTTTGGTCTGTTTCGGCACGATCAGCAGTATCCGGTTTTCCATTATTATCAGTATCGTTAACAACCGGAACTTCAATTCCTTTTAACGCATTGATTTGTTGTAATAGTTTATCGTTATATTTCTTATCAACTGCATTAGCTTTTTCTGTTGCTGCTTGTTTTTGAGTTACAAAGTCTTTTTGAAGTTCTGTTAATTTCGCATTTTCTTCCTGATTGATAGCCTGGTTTTCTTGTGCTGTTGCTAATTCGGAAACTGCTTTTTTCTCAGCATCTTCTGCTGATTTAATCGCTGCTTCTGCCAACTTGATTAACTCATCTTGGGTGTCTGGAATATCATTCTCATTTTTATCATTAACTTCTGCTACAACAATCCCTTTTAAAAGATTCAATCTGTCTAAGAATGATTGTTGTTGCTCCAGAGGTAATGTTTTAACTGCTGCTTCTGCTGTTGATTTTGTTGATGTTGCAAGTTCTTTTGCAGCGGTTAATTCTGTATGCTCTTGCGGCTTAATTAGACTGTCTTCATTTGCTTGTTGTAATTGTGATTGTGCTGTTTGGTCTGCAACTTCTGCTTTCTTCACTAAGTCTTCAACATTATCTAAAGCTGCTATGAGTTGTTCCTTTTCATCTTGTTCGTCTGGTTTACCATTGTTGTTCTTGTCGTTTGCTACAGGAACTGTAATACCCACAAGCTTATTCAATTTTTCAATTAATGGAGATTGATGTTTCTCATTAACTTCTTTTATCTTTGCTTCTGCTGCTTTTTTCTTAGTTTCAAATTCTTTTTGAAGTGCTGATAAATTATCATGTTCAGTTGGAGAAATCGCATTGTTTTCATTTGATGTTTCTAATGTTGCTTTCGCTTTGCTTTCAGCCTCTTGTGCTTCTTTTAACATTTGCTCAGCCTCTGCTATCAACTTGTCTTGATCATCAGAAATTGAATTGTTATTTTCATCATTTACTTTTGGTAAATCAATCTCAGTTAATTGATCTAGTTCTTGTTGTAATGTTGCTTTTAAACGTTCCGGCAATTGATTCACTTTTATTTGCGCTTCATTTTTTCTAGATGTTGCTGTTTGAATTTCATTTTGCAAACCGTCCATTTCATTTTTGCTTACAAGTTGGTCGGCAGCGATTGTTTGAGCTGTTGCTTTTGCTTGGGCATGCGCTTTTTTGGCTTCTTCAATCGAAGCGGTTGCTTCTGCCATAATTTGCTTATCAATTTCTTTTTTAAGTTCATCAGAGAGTTTTAATGCAACGGTTTGATAATCTGTTGTTAGGTTTTCAATGTGCTTTGTTCCATTATCAAATGACCACTTCACTGGAACGTTTAATGCATTTCCATCGTAATATTCTTTTAATCGTGTCCATTTTTCTGAACTTGTGCTGATATCTTCAGTTGTTAAGTTATGTTTCAAAGTGATTGAAGGCGTATAAGTTTTATCATAGAAAGCTGCTTGTGATAAAGCATTGTTGCTGTTAGTTAGTATCACTTTGTTTGTATTATTTTGAGTGGCAGCAAAGTAATTTGTATTAGGTTGAACATTTGCAACGATGTCTTGTGGAAACTCTGCTGTCATTTCAATTTTGCTTGGTAAAGTCGCTGTTTGATGTACTTCTCTTGTTGGAATATACTGGGTGATTGTTACTTTCGCATCATCATTTCCAGTTGGATTAACGACTTGAACTGTGTAAGGTTGTACTGGTACTAGTAAGATACCTTTTACATGAAACGCTGTACCTTATGCATTTCTTCCAGTCATACTATAAGTCAATTCACTCTTTTCTTTGAAAGTGGCAGTTACTCTATTTGGATAATCTTCAACAGCCCCTCTTGGTTGTTCACCTGTCGAAATAATGATTTTATTATCTTTTAACTCTAAATTAGCTGTAGCCTCTGAATGAGTTTTATTACTAATATACAGTTCATTAATTTCATTTCGGTTAAAAGTGACGGATTTTCTAACATCTACTTCTTTATTTCGATCATAATCATCAAGATCATAAATATTTAATAACCCACTTACAGGATGAAGTTTATCATTGAGATTCTTTAGCCCTTCTATTACAGAAGTAATAGGTGTGCCTTTAGGAATTTTATTATAAAAATCGTCTAACTTTGTCTTATCGATATTAGACATGAATTTAATGTTAGCTGTTGCACCGCCACCATCTTGAGAAGTCATAGATAACATATCTCGACCTGAAGTAAAGAAATATCTTTTATTAGTTGGAAATTTTTTAGATGGTGGATCCATTTTGACATGTACCAAGGCATCTACTTTATGACCGTTCGCTGTACCTACATTATTGATATATACATAGGCTTCTGGTTGATTATCATCGAGCGTAATGTAATCACCAAAGTAGGCGTGAATGCTGCCACCATTTGTAGTTGTAGTTTTTGTACTTGTCACTATTTCTTGGTTTGTCAGGAAAGAATAAGATTTACTGTCATGATCTTTAAATTTAGGTGAAAAATCAATATAATCTGGTGCAACTATTTGTCCTGGATTCGCTACTTTCTTCACCAAATCGCTACCAGTATAATCAATGATTTTTCCATTGTACGTTTCATTATTAACGGGTGCTTCAACTTGTGGTTCTGTGTCTAATGAACGCTTGGCGCGTGTATGAATCGTTGGATTTGATTCTGATGTTGGGTCAATCGTTGGTGTTGATTCTGGAGTTGTGCCTTTTGCTGTTGGATTTGTTTCTTCTGGTTGTGGTGCTGGTTGTGGTGCTACAACAATTTTAACTGTTACATGATCTTTTGAGCCGTCTGGATATGTCACCGTTACTGGTACTTCAAAGACTCCTGATGCGTTTCCACTAGGTACTGTTGTTGGGTCATCAATTGTAACAACAACTTTGCCACCATCTTTAGGGAAGTCTGGAACACTTACTTTTTCTTTAACTTCTTCTGGAGTAGTTGGTGTGCCATATGGTTTTGTGATTTCTCCCGCAGTCGGTTCATATTTATCGTTTTGTGGTTGCGGATTCACTGTAACTTTAACCGTTACGTAATCTTTTGTGCCGTCTGGATAAGTGACTGTCACTGGGACATCGAATGTGCCCGGTGTTTGACCATTAGGTACTTTTGTTGAATCGTCAACTGTTACTATCGGTGTTCCTTTGTCAGCTGGGAAGTTTGGTACTGTGACTTTGTCTTTGACTTCTTGTTCAGTTGTACCTTGACCAAATGGTTTTGTGATTGGTTGAGTCGTTGGTTCATAAGTATCGGAGTCTTTTGGACCGACCGTAACTTTTACATTCACTGTATCCGTTGTTTTATCTGGATAAGTCACTGTGACTGGAACTTCGAACTCGCCTCTTGTTTTACCGTCAGGTACTTTCGTTGTATCTACAGTAATAACTGGTAGATCTCCTTCTTTAGGGAAATCTGGAACGCTTACTTTGCCTTTGACTTCATCTTCAGTAGTCGCTCTGCCATATGGTTTAGTGATTTCTCCCGCAGTCGGTTCATATTTATCATTTTGCGGTTGTGGAGTCACTGTAACTTTGACTGTTACATGATCTCTTGTACCGTCTGGATATGTCACCGTTACTGGCAC
>NZ_KV808534.1:11122-11737 GCF_001812305.1 Staphylococcus sp. HMSC056G08 | reverse complement strand
GTACTGTCACTTTATCTTTGACCTCTTGTTCAGTTGTGCCTTGGCCGAACGGTTTTTCAATTGGTTTGACTGTTGGTTCATAAGTGTCTGAATCTTTTGGACCGACTGTTACTTTCACATTCACTGTATCTGTTGTTTTATCCGGATAAGTGACTGTGACTGGCACTTCAAATTCACCGCTTGTTTTACCGTCAGGTACTTTTGTTGTATCTACAGTAATAATTGGTTGGTCGCCCTCTTTAGGGAAATCCGGAACACTTACTTTGCCTTTGACTTCATCTTCAGTAGTTGGAGTTCCGTATGGTTTTGTGATTTCTCCCACAACTGGTTCATATTTATCATTTTGCGGTTGTGGGGTCACTGTAACTTTGACTGTTACATGATCTTTTGTACCGTCTGGATATGTCACCGTTACTGGCACATCGAATTCACCTGGTGTTTGACCATTAGGTACTTTTGTTGGATCATCCACTGTGACCACTGGTGTACCTTTATCCGCTGGGAAGTTAGGTACTGTCACTTTATCTTTGACCTCTTGTTCAGTGGTGCCTAGGCCAAATGGTTTTTCAATCGGTTGGACAGTTGGTTCATAAGTGTCTGAATCTTTTGGACCGA
>NZ_KV808534.1:10587-11022 GCF_001812305.1 Staphylococcus sp. HMSC056G08 | reverse complement strand
CATTCACTGTATCTGTTGTTTTATCTGGATAAGTCACTGTAACCGGTACTTCGAACTCGCCGCTAGTTTGACCGTCAGGAATTTTTGTTTCATCTACTGTCACTGTGAATGGTTGGCCGTTTTCTGAATATCCTGGGACAGTCACTTTTTCTTTTACTTCATCAAGTGTTGTTGTTTCACCATAATGTTTAGTTACCACTCCTGCTTTAGGATCGTATTTTACATTTTCTGGTTGGTCTCCTACAGTCACTTTAACTACCACGTGGTCTTTTGTACCGTCTGGATAAGTAACTGTTACTGGAACATCAAATACGCCATGAGTGTTTCCATCAGGCAATTTCGTTGGATCATCTACTGTTACTACCGGTGTTCCTTTATCTGCTGGGAAGTTTGGTACTGTAACTTTATCTTTCACTTCTTGTTCTGTTGTGCCTT
>NZ_KV808534.1:0-10487 GCF_001812305.1 Staphylococcus sp. HMSC056G08 | reverse complement strand
CATTCACTGTATCTGTTGTTTTATCTGGATAAGTGACTGTGACTGGCACTTCAAACTCACCGCTTGTTTTACCGTCAGGTACTTTTGTTGTATCTACAGTAATAATTGGTTGGTCACCCTCTTGAGGGAAACCTGGAACACTTACTTTGCCTTTGACTTCTTCTTCAGTAGTTGCGCTACCGTATGGTTTTGTGATTTCTCCCGCAGTCGGTTCGTATATATCTTTTTGTGGTTGATCTCCTACAGTAACTTTAACTGTTACTTTGTCTGTTGTTTTGTCTGGGTATGTCACTGTGACCGGAACATCAAATACGCCATGAGTATTTCCATCAGGCAATTTCGTTGGATCATCCACTGTCACTACTGGTGTACCTTTATCTACTGGGAAGTTAGGTACTGTCACTTTATCTTTCACTTCTTGTTCTGTTGTGCCTTGACCGTATGGTTTTGTGATATTTTCAAATTTCGGTTCATAAGTATCAGCGTCTTTCGGACCTACTGTTACTTTAACTTTCACAACATCTGTTGTTTTATCCGGATAAGTGATTGTTACTGGAACTTCGAATTCTCCACTTATGTTACCGTCAGGGACTTTAGTTGTGTCAACCGTAATAACTGGTTGGTCTCCTTCTTTAGGGAAATCTGGAATGCTTACTTTGCCTTTGACTTCATCCGCTGTAGTTGGAGTTCCGTATGGTTTTGCAATTTCTCCCGCTGTTGGTTGATATTTATCATTATCAGGTTGGACTCCTACTGTCACTTTCACATTCACTGTGTCCATTGTTTTGTCAGGATAAGTCACTGTAACGGGAACTTGGAACTCACCGCTTGTTTGACCATTTGGCAACTTGCTTGTATCAACTGTGATTGTTGGTGTGCCTTTGTCTTTAGGGAAATTCGGTACTGCGACTTTATCTTTTACTTCTTGTTCTGTTGTTGCTTGACCGTATGGTTTTGTAATTTCTCCTGTAGTTGGTTGGTACGTATCTGAATCTTTCGGTCCTGTAATAACAGGTACATTTACTACTTCACTTGTACCATCTGGATATTGTACAGTCACTGGTACATTTACTGTACCTGGCGTTTGACCATCTGGAATTTTTGAAGTATCTACTGTATAAGTCGGTTGATTACCATTTCCTGGGAAATTAGGAATAGTAACTTTTGATTTCACTTCATTTTCATCTGTTTTTTGACCAAATGGTTTATGGATTGCTTCAGTTGTCGGTTGATATTTATCGTTATCAGGTTGTACTTTTGTAGTAACCGGAACTTCAATAACTTCTGAAGAATTATCAGGATAATGTACAGTCACCGGTACATTCACTGTACCTGGTGTTTGGCCATCTGGAATTGTTGTTTCATCCACTGTATAAGTTGGTTGATTACCTCCAGCTGGGAAGTCTGGTACAGATACTTTTCCTGTGATTTCACCAGGTGTTGCTTTATGACCGAAGTCTTTTTCAACTGAACCTGCAGTTGGCGTATATTTGTCTTTATCAGACTGTGCTTTTGTGACTACTGGTACATTAACGTGCGCAACAGAACCATCTGGATACGTAACAGTAACAGGTACTAGAACTTTACCAGGCGTATTTCCATCAGGTAATTTATCAGGATGATCTATTGTTATTGTAGGTTTTTTAAGATGAGTCGGATATTTAGGGAATGTGACATGACTCATAACATCTTCTTCAGTTGCTGGTTGTCCGAATTCTTTAGTAACTGTTTGCGCTTTTGGTGGATATTTATTAGCTTCTGTTATATGAACAATTACAGATGAACCAGCGATATCGTTACCACCAGAAACAAGTACTGCAGTATAAATATCACCTTCCTGAGCCTCTTTAGGAATCGTAAATCCACTTACTTGTTCGCCTCGTTTTGGCGTTGTAAAGTCCGGAGCTCTATGCACTGTTTGTCCGCTAGGATCTCTCCATTCGATGTGTGTAGGCATTGGTGGTACATCACCATTAGGCAATTTAACATTAACACGACTGCCTGGTGCTGCTGGGTTGTCTGTCGCATTATACGGTACAGTATGAAGATCAATGGTATCCGATGGACTCAATACTACCGCAAAGTTCACATTCGCCCATTGTTGAAACCCTGAATAAGGTGCTGAAATTGGTACGAAAGAGATATTTTGGTTCGCTTTTCTAAATTCTGGTGAGGTAAATCCTGAATACGTTTGGACGAGTTTACCTTTAGTATTTAGCACAAAACCATAAATATGATCTACATCCAAAGTACCATTAGGGAATTTAGCTGCGTAAACCCCATTTCCATCAACCACTGAAACAACAGTAGCTGAAATATATTCTGGATGCGCAGTTAATAATCTTTTCGCAGCTGCAGCACGTTCATGTACAGGTA
Source organism: Staphylococcus sp. HMSC056G08 (assembly GCF_001812305.1). Taxonomy (NCBI): domain Bacteria; kingdom Bacillati; phylum Bacillota; class Bacilli; order Caryophanales; family Staphylococcaceae; genus Staphylococcus; species Staphylococcus sp. HMSC056G08. The sequence goes on along the minus strand of NZ_KV808534.1, from coordinate 8,111 downwards.
CACGTTGTACTTCATTTCTATAAGCTGCTGCACCTTGTGAAGTTAATGAACTTAATACAACTTTATAACCCGCTGCGACTCTATCTCCTAAATTTGGGTTATAGTTAGGACCAGTTGCTGAGTTGGCTCTATCTCCACCTGAGCTTTCTATCCAAACTTTACCACGAACGACATTATAACCATCAACAGCTAATAGTTCTGGATAACTATGGTTACCTTCGCTTGTAATCCATTGATTTTTAGGTTTCGTCATATAATTACCGACTGGCACTTCAGCCATAAAAATACCTGTACGGCCAATGTTTTTACCTACTACTGGAGTTTGCCCCATATTGTTATCAGTAAATGTGTCTACAAATACACCTGGATAGAATCCACCAGCTTGTCGTAACATTGTCGCTTTGTTGCCATTAGGTAATGTAAAATCTGGAATAGCAAAACGATATTTTTGTCCTTTAAAAGCTTTATATACATGGTGTTTACCTGTCGCATCTGTCCAACCTTGTCTTAAGTCAAAGGCAAAGGCACCTGGACCATCTTGTGCACTGTCATCACGATTTTTATTATGTGTATATGCACGATAAATTGGTGAAATTGATCCATCTTTGTCCATCCATTGTAAATAAACCGGTGTATTGACAGGTACAGGTGCTAAACCATTTGTACCTACAGATGGGATACCTTGGTCCGCCATCCAAGCACGACCGGAAATTAAGTTAGTTTTACTTAATTCATCTGAACCTGAACGAACATAACCGTTTTTAATCGCATCTGCATCAATAATTATCGGTTCTATTGGAAGCGTTACCGCATATTTTACAAAGTCTGGATTATCTGCCACTTGTTCTGCCTCTGTAGTCAAATCTTCACGTACAGCAGGTTTATACCAAGTTTCATATTCATGGTACAATTGATAAAGTAAAGCTTGTTGAATTTCTTCGGGTGTGGCTTGACTGTCTAAATTCAATTCTTGAATTAAAGTCTGTGCTTCTTCTATAGAGACGCCTGAAGATTGTGCATAAAATTCAGCAGCTGTATTCAAATCTTGAACTTGTTGAATGTCTAAAATAGATTGAGGTACTTCTACTTTAGGTGTTTCAGCTACTTTTTGAACTGTTGTGTTTGTCTCAAACGGAGCTGTTTCTGTTGAAACTTCTTGTGATTTTGGAGCTGCAGTCGCTTCTTTTTCGACTGTTGGATCTACAACTTCTTGATGATCAGAAGTTGCTTTTTCTGTTGAATCATTACTAGCTTTTGTTGGTAGTGATTCAACTTCTGTTTTCGGTACTTCTTTAGTTTCATCTAGTGTTCTTGTTTCAGATGATGTAGTTACTGCAGTTTCATTAACAACTGCATCTGCATGATTCACTTCAACATTAGTGTCTTTGTCTGGTGTTGTTGCGTTAACTGTAGATGTGGTTGATGTTTCAGCTGCTTTCGCATCTTGTGTATTCACCCCGAATAATAAGATAGCTCCTACTAGAATAGAAGCAGTACCTACAGTGAATTTACGAATAGAATATTTGTTTTTTCTATCCGGTTGGAAAGATGCTTTGTTCTTAGATGTGTGTTCGTCTTTCAACCTAGACACTCCTTAATTTTAATTTAGGCATGCAAAATAATAACAAGAATAATCCCTTTCACCCCTTCTTGCTCTCTTTGAAAATTACAGATTCGAATTCTTCTTATCATCATACATAGCACCAAATAAATTATAACACTTATCTAATTGTACGTAACAATATTTTGGGTTCGTTTTCCTTATGTTATTTTATAAAAAAACGTTATAATTTAACCCAAACTAATTAACGCATATCTAATTTTAGTTATCTTTCAGAAAGAGAATTGAATATGCTTTTCTATGAATTTTAGACATACAAATAACGTTACAATATAAAAAAAGGAATGGATTGCTCCATTCCCAATGTGTTTTACTATTATAGTTTCCTAAGAGTTATTTAATTCTCTTCATTTTCTTGTTCTTGATCAACCCATTCTAACATCAAGTCAAAGTGTCTGCCTTCAGGTTCAATGTTATCCATATGAGCTAAACTTGAAAATGCATATAAATCAATCGTGTTTTCAGTATTTTTTGTCACATAATCAATCGTTGTATCAATCTCTACTTGTGTATCATCAAAACCATGAATGATTAATGTTTTAGTATTCAATGGCAAACGTGAAATGGGTGATGCCGCATATAATATATCTTCTGAAACATCACCAAAATATTCTTCTGCTGCGTTTCGTCCTAATTCCTTCGCTTTTGTATACGGTACATCAGTGACAGGTGATAATGCGACAATTCTATCCGCTTCATCTTCATTATTTAATACAAGTTGTCCACCCACTGAATGTCCTATAAGAATCAATGATTGACCTTCACCTACAAATTCAGAATTCCTAAATGTTTGAACTGCTTTTTTAACGTCCTCTTCTGGTGTAGGCCATTTATGTTCTCCACGACGATATTCAACATTTGCGACATTGTAGCCTTTATTTGTTAAAACTTCAATCATTTTATCATTTAAAGAACGATCAAATTTTTGGCGCCAATAACCACCATGAACTAACACAATCCATTTATCAGCATGTTTTCCATTTTTATCATTTGATGCATAAACATCAATTAATTGTTCTTCATGGTCTCCATAATATAATACTTCCATCGATAATCACTCCTAAGTGAATGTGATTTTCTAGCACTAACTCTTTACCCCCTTTTGTCAGTACCCACACTTTGCCGGACTGATAATACATACAAGTTGATGAAGTCTGCATTCGTCACATAAAATAAACCGACAAACCTAGAAGATTTGCCGGCCATTTAAATGATAGCTGTGTTATTATTTTAAGCTGTCTTGAATTTTTTTGATTTCATCTTGTTTTAAATCAACCACGATTTCGCCATCTTTAACTTCTTCTTTTAAAGCTTTTTGAGCTTCTTTAGAATGATAAAGTGCCGCAACTTTTTTCAATGTTTTATCGTCTTTGTCTTTAGAGTTTACTGCAATAATGTTGATGTATGGTTGTGATGCTTTTGTATCATCTTTTTCTAAGTAGATTGGATCTTTCTTCGCATCTAAACCTGCTTTAGTTGCTACGCCGTTGTTGATAACTGAAATATCTACATCGTCTAATGCACGTGCTGTTTGTTGTGCATCTACTGCTTTGATATCTAAATTCTTTTTGTTTTCTTCGATATCTTTAATGCCGCCTTTTAAACCGAAGTCTTTAGAAAGTTTGATGTAACCTGCTTTTTCTAATAATTTTAATGCACGTGCTTGGTTAGAAACATCGTTTGGAATGATAACTTTCGCACCGTCTTTTAAGTCTTTAATGTCTTTAATCTTTTTAGAATAGATACCTAATGGCGCAAATACTGTAGTACGAATCGGTGTGATTTTTGTGCCTTTATTCGCTTTTTCATATTGGTCTAAGAATGCAAAGTGTTGGAATGCGTTCATTTCGATATCCCCATCGTTTAGCGCCTTGTTTGGTACATTGTAATCAGAGAATTGTTTAACTTTCACTGTAATACCATCTTTTTTCGCAAGTTCTGCAACTTTATCCCATACTTTTGTTTCGTTAGATGCTACGCCGACTGTAACTGTTTTACTATCATCTTTCTTACCGCATGCAGCTAAAAGAACCACAAATGCGATTGCTAATACTAATAATTTCTTCATTCAATGACTTCCCCTTTACTTGTTTAATTTCTACGAATTTTCTTAGCCAAGACATTCCCTAAAGATTGAATCAGCTGAACCATAATAACTAAAATGACTACTGTAATCACAATGACGATTGTGTCGAAACGTTGATAACCATAAGCAAGTGCCAGATCACCAATACCGCCTCCGCCGACAGCGCCGGCCATGGCAGTTGCTCCAATTAAACCGATAATTGCTGTTGTTAATGCTAAAATCAATGAACCTAATGCTTCAGGTAATAAGAAGTAACGGATGATTTGAAGCGGTGATGCACCCATCGCATTTGCTGCTTCAATCACACCTGAATTCACTTCTAATAATGAGTTTTCAACCAATCTCGCAATATAAGGTGCGACATAAACTGTTAACGGTACGATTGCAGCTGCTGTCCCAATTGATGTACCTACCACTAATTTTGTGAATGGCACAATCGCAATTAATAAAATAATGAAGGGTACCGAACGCAATACGTTGATGACAGGGTTGAGAATATGATAAATCACCACATTTTCCCATATTCCATCTTTCTTAGTGACTACAAGTAATACACCAAGCGGAATACCGATTAAAGAACCGATTACTAATGAAATAGAGACCATCAATAACGTTTGATATAACGCCTCCATTAATTGAGACGAATCTAATGTAGATCCAAGCATGTTATACGACCTCCTCAAATTCAATATGACTTTGTTTCATATAATCAAATGCACGTTGCTTACTTTCATTTGAGCCTTTGATACGAAGTGTTAAATAACCGACTGAAGTATCTTGAATATCTGACATCGATGCATAAATAACATTCACATCTAAATTGAAGTCTTTAATTAATGTTTGAATCACTGACAATCCAATTTGTGAACCTTCTAGATAAACTTTGACGTCCACATAATCTGCGTCAGTTGGTAATTGATGAATCATCTTATCACTAATATCTGTACTGATAACTGTAGAAACGAAGCTTTTCGCAGTTTTCGTCTTAGGATGACTGAACACCTCTAATACACTGCCGATTTCGATGACACTGCCTTGCTCCATAACCGCAACTTTATCGCAGATTTGTTGAATCACGCCCATTTCATGGGTAATCAATAAAATGGTAACGTCAAATGTTCGATTGACCTTCTTCAACAATCGCAAGATTGAATCTGTTGTTGCTGGGTCTAAAGCACTTGTTGCTTCATCACATAACAAGATTTTAGGATCAGTAACCAAAGCTCTCGCAATCGCAACTCTTTGTTTTTGACCACCCGATAACTCATTAGGATACTGTGAACCTTTATCTCCTAGACCTACGAACTCAAGCATTTCGTCAACTTTCTCTTTTATGTATGACTTTTCCTTGCCTTCAAGGATGAGCGGCATCGCAACATTATTGAATACTGTCTTAGAATTTAATAAATTGAAATGCTGGAAAATCATGCCTATATTTTTCTTCACTTTACGCAATTCTTTTTTGCTGTATTGATTGATGTCATGACCATCCACAATAATGTTTCCTGATGTCACATTTTCAAGCTTATTGACTAATCGGATTAACGTACTTTTACCAGCACCGCTATACCCGATGACACCGAATATTTCTTGGCGTTCTACAGTAAAGCTGACATCTTTCAAAGCCTGAATTTCCGTTGAGCGTTTACGGAATGTTTTATTGACATCCTTGAACTCAATCATAGGTAAATCCCCCTTAATAATTTGAAATAAATGAATGTTAACTATTTTGAGATAACTCTATAAAAAGAAAATCCCGAGGACTAATGAAACAAGTCCTCGGGATACATATATCGGCTCGTCTCATCTTCACAGTGTTCTACTGTAGGAATTGGCACAGTAATTAATCTTCATAATTAATCCTGTTGCCGAGGCTTCGCAGGGCCTGTCCCTCCGCCTCTCTGGATAAGATAGTTTTATTCAATTCATTTATATTCCATATATTACAAAGTCTGACAGAAAAAGTCAACATTATTTTTCAGAAATTTAGATAAATTTATTCAATTCAAAAAATCTAAAATAAGAAAGCGATTACATTACTCGCAATAAAAAGAACCAGGCCGAAGCCCGGTTCTTACATACTTAGAACTTAATCTTATTCTTCTTCTTTACGACGTCTTGATCCAAGTACTGTTGTTGCACCTAAACCAGCCATAATTGCACCATAAACTAATGCTGCTGTATCGTCTGAACCTGTTTCAGGTAAAGCTTTAGCTGTTTGTTTAGGTTTTGTTGTTACTTTTGGTTGTGGTTGTTCTACATTATGATAAACCACTTTATGCGTAGTTTGTTTACCTACGAATTTATGACCATGATCATTATTTACATTAATGAATCCAGTATAACCATGAGTATCCGATGTTGGTGTACCATTGTTTCCACTTGGTGTAACTGCATCTGGTGTTGTATTTGGTACTGGTACTGTATTCGGTACTGGTACTGTATTCGGTACTGGTACTGTATTCGGTACTGGTACCGGTGTCGGTGTTGGCACTGGTGTCGGTACTGGTGGTGTCACAGTATTGTGTTGTGCTGGAACCAATGGAATCATTGGAATTGTCACTTTTGGTGTGTCTGGTTTTCTGCAAGGTACGATAATTCTTGTATTATCTGCACATTGTAATATTACATTGCCTTTCACATCATGATTATATCCAATAATCACAACCGCGTTACCGTTCGCATCACAAGGAATATCAACACGTTGACCATCGCTAAAGATAATCACATTCGTATTATCATTATCAATGTAGTTATTGATGATATATATCGGTTGTGTTGGTTGAGCATCTCTGCCATCGCGACCATCTCTGCCGTCACGTCCATCTCGACCGTCTCTACCATCATTTCCTTTTTGAATAGTGATTCTTGATCCATCACTGAATTCGATTACTGTATTACCGTTTGGATCTTGGCTTGTACCTTTGACTGTAACTGAAATGCCGTCTTTGCCTTTTGGTACTGTAATTGAATTACCATCGCTGAATGTCACTACTGTGTTACCATTCGGATCGATTGTTTGACCTGTCACTGTGATTGATTTACCGTCTTTTCCATCACGGCCATCTTTACCGCGTTGAACAGTTACTTTAGAGCCATCACTGAATTCGATTACTGTATTACCATTTGGATCTTGGCTTGTACCTTTGACTGTAACTGAAGTTCCGTCTTTGCCTTTCGGTACTGTAATTGAATTACCATCACTGAATGTCACTACTGTGTTGCCGTTCGGATCGATTGTTTGACCTGTTACTGTAATTGATTTACCGTCTACTCCGTCACGACCATCTTTACCATCGCGACCGTCTTTGCCTTTCGCAATTGTAGCTGTTGAACCGTCACTGAATTCTACAACAGTATTACCATCTGCATCTGGATGTGAATCTTTGACTGTAACTGAAGTTCCGTCTTTGCCTTTCGGTACTGTGATTGTGTTGCCGTCACTGAATGTGACTTTTGTATTGCCATCTGGATCAATTGTTTGGCCTGTTACTGTAACTGATTTACCGTCTACTCCGTCACGGCCATCTTTACCATCGCGACCGTCTTTACCTTTCGCAATTGTAGTTGTTGAACCATCACTGAATTCTACAACGGTATTACCATCTGCATCTGGATGTGAATCTTTGACTGTAACTGAAGTTCCGTCTTTGCCTTTCGGTACTGTGATTGTGTTGCCGTCACTGAATGTGACTTTTGTATTGCCGTCAGGGTCGATTGTTTGACCTGTTACTGTAACTGATTTTCCGTCTGCACCGTCTTTACCAGGTAAACCTTGGTCACCTTTATCTCCTTTTGAGATTGTAACTAAAGTACCATCGCTAAATTCTACAACTGTATTTCCATTAGGATCTTTCGTTGTTGAAGTAATAGAGATTGATTTACCATCTTGGCCTTTTGGAACGACAATTTCATGTCCATCGCTGAAGACTACTTTCGTATTACCATCTGGTTGAACTGTAGAAGAAGTAATTGTGATAGATTGTCCATCTTCACCTTTTTCTCCTTTAGCACCTTTAGGTATTACAACTTCGTGTCCATCGCTGAATGTCACTTTAACATCGCCATTAGGTAAGTTTTCAGTATTTGTGATAGTAATTGATTTACCGTCTACACCATCTTTACCTTTCGGCACAGTAACTTTCGAACCATCACTGAAGTCAATCACTGTGTTGCCATCAGCATCTGGTTCAGCTTTAGTAATTGTGACAGATTTACCGTCTAATCCTTTAGGAATGTTGATTTCACGACCATCTGAGAACGTTACTTTAGTTGAACCGTCAGGTTGTACTTCTGTGCCTGTAATAGTCACTGATGTACCGTCTGCACCTTTGTCGCCTTTATCTCCTTTAGGGATTGTGACGCTGCTGCCATCACTGAAGTTAACTACAGTGTTGCCATCTG
>NZ_KV808533.1:0-486 GCF_001812305.1 Staphylococcus sp. HMSC056G08 | reverse complement strand
AGCAGGCGCTCTCCCAGCTGAGCTAAGCCCCCATTATACAATTAAGAGTCGGGAAGACAGGATTCGAACCTGCGACCCCTTGGTCCCAAACCAAGTGCTCTACCAAGCTGAGCTACTTCCCGTTATTAAATTATTAAATAATAAATATAAAATGGCGCGCCCGATAGGAGTCGAACCCATAACCTCTTGATCCGTAGTCAAACGCTCTATCCAGTTGAGCTACGGGCGCATGTTTTATATTATATATGGTGCCGAGGACCGGAATCGAACCGGTACGGTAATCACTTACCGCAGGATTTTAAGTCCTGTGCGTCTGCCAGTTCCGCCACCCCGGCATCATAAAATAAAAATGGAGCAGAAGACGGGATTCGAACCCGCGACCCCAACCTTGGCAAGGTTGTATTCTACCGCTGAACTACTTCTGCATGATTCAGTTATAATCGGAAAACTGATGAGCCATAGAGGATTCGAACCTCTGACCCTCTG
>NZ_KV808532.1:0-2054 GCF_001812305.1 Staphylococcus sp. HMSC056G08 | reverse complement strand
AATTTTTCACGATAGCTTGACCTGTTGTTTCAGCATCTGTAACTGGTTTAACACTATTAGGAGTGTAGAAGTCTTTGTCGATAGTTTTTACTTTTTCAAGTTCTGCTTTCAATGCATCAAGCGCTTTGTTGAATGCGTCTACTTTATCTTGAGTTGTTTTAGCTTTTACTGCATTTTCAAGATCAGTTTTAGCTTTATCAACTGTTTCTTGTGATGCGTTTTGATCTGCTTGAACTTCTTTAGCAGTATTTAATGCATCTTGAACCGCTTTATCTTCTTTATCAGCTGGATTAAGCTCTAAAGTTTCTGTAGTTTTAACAACTTTATTCAATTCTTCTTTATTTGCTTTAAGTTCAAGTTTATTTTGAGCATCAGTAATTGTTTGTGCTGCTTGTTTCAACTCTTCAACAGTCTTAGTAGCATCAGCACGAGCTGTTTCACCAGCTTTAACAGCTTCTTCTAATGGAGTGACTGTGTTTGGTTTGTATTCATCTTTAACTACTGAATTTGCTTCTTTAATAGCTTTTGTTAAAACATCTAAAGCATCTTGACGTTCTTTTGCATCAATCGCATCGTTAATTGCTTTTGTTGCGTTAGCAACTTGTTCTTGTGTTACATTGTAATCTTCGTTAACAGCTTCACCTGCTGTGACTGCATCTTGAACGGCTTTGTCTTCTTTGTCAGTTGCGACTAAGTCACCTAAAGTTTTTGCTTTTTCAAGAGCTTTCACAAGTTCTGTTTTATCTGCTTTTGAAACTAAGTTTGCTTGAGCATCTTTCAATGCTTTTGTTGCTTCCTCAATTTCTTGAGTTGTTTTATTAGCTGCATTATCAACTACATTTTGTCCTGCAGTTTCAGAGTCAGTTAAAACTTTTACGCTGTTTGTAGTGTAAAGTTCTTTATTAACTGTTTTTGCTTTTTCAAGCTCTGCTTTCAATGCATCTAAAGCATTTTGTTTTTCAACAGCTTCTTTAGTATCTTGTGCTTTTTTAGCATTTAACGCATTATCTAATTCAGTTTTAGCTGTATTCACTGCTTCTTGCGTTGCATTTTGATCAGCTTGTACTGTTTTCGCTTTGTCTAAAGCGTCTTGAACAGCTTTATCTTCTTTATCATTTGTATCAAGAGCACCTAAAGTTTCAGCTGTTGTCACAGATGTGTTCAATTCTGTTTTATCCGCTTTTTTATCTAATGCATTTTTAGCATCAGTAATTGCTTTTGTAGCTGCTTTGATTTCTTCAACTGATTTAGTTGCGTCATCTTTCGTAGTTTCACCCGCTGTGACTGCTGCTTCAAACGGTGTCACTGTATTTGGTTTGTAGTCATCTTTCTTAACTGTGTTAGCATCGTCAATTGCTTTTTGTAATTCATCTAAAGCGTCTTGACGTTCTTTCACAGCAATTGCATCGTTGATAGCTTTTGTGGCATTTGCTACTTGTTCAGTAGTCGCATTGCCATCTTCATTGACTGTATTACCAGCTGTGACTTGTCTTCTTTGTCAGTTGCGTCAAGTGCACCTAAAGTTTTAGCTTTTTCAAGAGCTTTCACAAGTTCTGTTTTATCTGCTTTTTGAACTAAAGCTTTTTGTAAATCTTTCAATTCTTGTGTGACAGCTTTGATTTCTTCAGTAGTTTTAAGTTCAGGAATTGTAACAATTGCGTTGCCTAAAACTTCTTTGTCGGCTAAAGGTTTCACACTGTCTGGTGTGTAGTCTTTATAGTCTAATTTACCGACTTTTGAAAGTTCTGCTTTCAATTCATCAAGCGCTGCTTTTTTAAGTGCGTCAAGTTCGTCTTGAGTTTTCTTAGCTGCAACGGCTTGATCAAGTTCAGTTTTAGCTGTATTTACAGCTTCTTGACTCGCATTGTCGTCAGCTTGAACTGTTTTTGCTTTATCTAAAGCATCTTGGACTGCTTTATCTTCTTTATCAGTTGGTTCTAAACCAGTAATAGCTTTTGCAGTATCAAGTGCTTTTTGTAAATCAGTTTTGTCTGCTTTTGGAACTAAAGCATCTTTGGCATCTTTCAATGCTTTTGTTGCGGCATTGATTTCTT
>NZ_KV808531.1:0-766 GCF_001812305.1 Staphylococcus sp. HMSC056G08 | reverse complement strand
TTAATATCCTGTGCTTCCGAACCCGTTTGTACCACGTGTGCTTTGTATATCAAATTCAGCGACCTCTTCTAACTCTGGTGTCCAGATAGGTACAATGACCAGCTGCGCCAATCTATCACCTTTATTGATTTTGTATACATCGGCTAAATACTCGCCTTCTTTATCTTTTGCTATTGTTTCACCTTTTATGTTTAAAATGTCATTTTCCATACCGTTTTCAGTGACACGAACATCTGCACTTGTTGAATGTAAATCTGTATCATTCTTAATATTTATCCCCATGTTTCCATGAAATCCTGAGTCAATTTTGCCAGTTTCAATAACTAAGTGTGTTTTACTGCTTACGCCACTTCTTGAAGTGAGTAATCCCACATATCCTTTAGGAATGTTGACTGCTAGATCAGTTTTGATAATCGCTTTCTCTTGCGGTTCAAGTATCTTAGTTTCTGCTGAGTAGATGTCATAGCCAGCGTCCGTTGCATTAGCACGTGTCGGCATTGTTGCGTTTTCTGATAGTAATTTGATTTGTAGTTTAGTCATTGCTTTTGTCCCTCCAATATTCACTGGCTATTCTTGATGCCGTAAAACCTAATTGTTCATATGTTTTTTCTTTCTGACTTGCTTTAATTACTTCATCAAACGCCTTTGCCTTTTCCAGCACCTCTACATGCTCTTTGTAAATATCTTGATGTGTTTGCATGTGTGGGTATTTTTCTGCCAATGCTTTAGCACCTTCTACTTGTTTTTCCATGTATTTGTATTTCAT
>NZ_KV808530.1:0-327 GCF_001812305.1 Staphylococcus sp. HMSC056G08 | reverse complement strand
AAGAAATCAATGCCGCAACAAAAGCATTGAAAGACGCTCAAAATGCTTTAGTTCCAAAAGCTAATAAAGACGATTTAAATAATTCAGTTAAAACAGCTGAAGCATTACCATTAAATCCAGCTGATACTGAAGATAAAGCAGTTCAAGATGCATTAGATAAAGCGAAAACAGTTCAAGCTGATGACAACGCAACACAAGATGCGGTTAATACAGCTCAAACTGATTTAGATAACACTGTTGCAGCTAAAAAAGATCAAGATGCTAAAGATGCAGCCGCAAAACAAGCAGCTCTTGATGCATTAAATGATGAATTGAATAAAGTTAAAG
>NZ_KV808529.1:41915-43884 GCF_001812305.1 Staphylococcus sp. HMSC056G08 | reverse complement strand
CTTTAGGAATGATGATTTCATGTCCATCACTGAATGTAACTTTGATATCACCCCTTGGTAATGTTTCATTACCAGTAATAGTAACTGACTTACCATCTACGCCATCTTTCGCTTTAGGAATTGTCACTTTAGAGCCATCTGAGAACGTTACTTCTGTATTACCATCTTTATCTGGCACAACGTTTTGAACTGTAATAGATTGACCGTCTGCACCTTTATCGCCTTTAGAGATAACTGCTGTACCACCATCACTGAAGTGAATAACAGTGTTGCCGTCCGCATCTTTTTCAGTGCTTGTAACTGTTAATGGTGCTGCATCTTTACCATCTACACCGTCTTTACCTGGGTCACCTTTTTCTCCTTTAGGAATGACAATTTCTTTACCGTCAGAGAATGTAACTTTTGTATCACCATTTGGTTGTGGTTCTACTTTCGCGACTGTGACTGAATCACCTTTATCTCCTTTATCGCCTTTTGCGATTGTGACTGTAGTGCCATCAGAGAATGTAACTTTTGTATCGCCTTCTGGTGTTTTTTCTGTGCCTTGAACTGTGATAGATTGACCATTTAAGCCGTTTTGACCCGCTTCTCCAGTGTCACCTTTATCACCTTTCGCACCTTTAGGAACAACAACTTTAGTACCATCGCTGAATGTGATAACTGTGTTACCATCCGCATCTGGAGCTGTTGATTGAACAGTTACAGATTGACCATTCGCACCTGCGTCACCTTTTTCGCCTTTAGGAATAGTAAGTTCTTTACCGTCACTAAATGTGACTTTCGTATCACCATTTGGTTGTGGCTCTACTTTTGCGACTGTAACTGATTGACCTGCTTCGCCAGCATCGCCTTTCGCACCTTTAGGAATGACAACTTCATGACCATCACTGAATGTCACTTTTGTTGATCCGTCTGGTTGAACAGCTGTTTCAGTAATTGTGATTGATTTGCCGTCTACACCATTTTGACCTGCTTCACCTTGTGCGCCAGTATCACCTTTCGCACCTTTAGGTATTGTGACTGTTGAGCCATCACTAAACGTCACAACTATATTACCTCCAGCATCAGGGGCAGTTTTTTCAACTGTAATTGATTTACCATCTTGTGCTTTTGGAATAGTCACTTCATGTCCGTCTGAGAAGACTACTTTTGTGCTGCCATCTGGTTGGACTTCAGAAGATTTAACTGTCACGGATTGACCGTCTGCGCCATTCGCACCAGTATCACCTTTGTCGCCTTTTTCTCCTTTAGGAATAGTAAGTTCTTTACCATCACTAAATGTGACTTTTGTATCGCCATTTGGTTGTGGCTCTACTTTTGCGACTGTAACTGATTGACCATCTGTACCATTTTGTCCAGCATCGCCTTTTTCTCCTTTAGGGATAACAACTTCGTGACCATCGCTGAATGTTACTTTTGTTGAACCATCTGGTTGAACAGCTGTTTCAGTAATTGTGATTGACTTACCGTCCACGCCGTCTTTCGCTTTTGGAATAACAACTTTAGATCCATCATTGAATGTGATTTCTGTGTTGCCATCTTTATCAGGTTGAACACTTTGAACCGTAATTGATTTACCGTCCGCACCGTTTTGACCTGCGTCACCTTTTGCACCTGTGTCACCTTTATCGCCTTTTGCGATTGTGATTGAAGCACCATCTGAGAACGTTACTTTTGTATCGCCTTCTGGTGTTTTTTCAGTGCCTTGAACCGTAATAGACTTACCGTCTGCGCCATCTTTCGCTTTTGGAATAACGACTTTAGATCCGTCACTGAATGTCACTTCAGTATTGCCATCAGGTGTTTGCGTTGAACCTGTAACTGTTAATGGTGTCGCATCTTTACCTGCTTCACCTTGTGCACCAGTATCACCTTTCGCACCTTTTGGAATTGTGACTGATGAACCATCTGAGAATGTCACAACAATATTACCTTCAGCATCAGGGGCAGTTTTTTCAACTGTAATTGA
>NZ_KV808529.1:40054-41815 GCF_001812305.1 Staphylococcus sp. HMSC056G08 | reverse complement strand
CAGGGGCAGTTTTTTCAACTGTAATTGATTTACCGTCTTGTGCTTTAGGGATTGTTACTTCATGGCCATCTGAGAAGACAACTTTCGTGCTGCCATCTGGTTGAACTTCAGAAGATTTAACTGTCACGGATGTTCCATCTGCACCATTCGCACCAGTATCACCTTTATCGCCTTTTTCACCTTTAGGAATAGTAACTTCTTTACCATCACTAAATGTAACTTTTGTATCACCATTTTCTTGTGGTTCTACTTTTGCGACTGTAATTGATTGGCCATCTTTACCGTCTTGTCCTGCGGCGCCTTGTGCACCTGTGTCACCTTTTTCACCTTTTGCGATTGTGACTGTAGTACCATCTGAGAATGTTACTTTTGTATCGCCTTCTGGTGTTTTTTCAGTGTCTTGAACTGTAATTGATTGACCTGCGGCACCTGTTTCACCAGTATCGCCTTTATCACCTTTCGCACCTTTAGGAATCACAACTTTAGTGCCGTCTGAGAATGTCACTTCAGTGTTACCATCTGGAGTTTGTGTAGATCCTGTAACTGTTAATGGTGTTGCATCTTTACCTGCTTCACCTTGAGCCCCAGCATCTCCTTTTTCTCCTTTAGGAATAGTAACTTCTTTACCGTCACTAAATATTACTTTAGTTGAACCATCTGGTTGCGGTTCTACTTTAGCGACTGTGATTGATTGACCATCTGCACCATTTTGTCCAGCGTCACCTTTATCGCCTTTTTCTCCTTTAGGAATAATTACTTCATGGCCATCACTGAATGTCACTTTCGTTGATCCGTCTGGTTGAACAGCAGTTCCTGTAACTGTAACTGATTTACCATCCGTACCATTTACGCCATCTTTCGCTTTCGGAATGACAACTTTAGATCCGTCTGAGAATGTCACTTCTGTATTGCCATCTTTATCAGGTTGAACGCTTTGTACAGTAATAGATTGACCGTCTTTACCATTTTGTCCATCAACACCAGCTGCACCTGTGTCACCTTTTTCACCTTTTGCGATTGTGACTGTAGTACCATCTGAGAATGTGACTTTCGTATCGCCCTCTGGTGTTTTTTCAGTGCTTTGGACTGTAATAGATTTTCCGTCTTTACCATCCACGCTGTCTTTCGCTTTCGGAATCACGACTTTAGATCCGTCTGAGAAGTTAACCACTGTATTACCATCTGCATCAGGAGCAGAGTTTTCTACAGTAATAGATTTACCATCTTGACCTGCATCACCTTTGTCGCCTTTTTCTCCTTTAGGAATCACAATTTCACGTCCATCACTGAATGTGACTTTTGTAGAACCGTCAGGTTGAACTTCGCTGCCAGTGACTGTAATTGATTGACCATCTTTACCATCTACGCCGTCTTTCGCTTTCGGAATGACAACTTTAGAACCGTCGCTGAATGTCACTTCTGTATTGCCTTCTGGTGTTTGTGTTGAACCTGTGATTGTTAATGGAGCCGCGTCTTTACCAGCTGCCCCTGTATCACCTTTATCTCCTTTTGGAATTGTGACTGTTTTACCATCTGAGAATGTCACAACTGTGTTGCCATCTGCATCAGGTTTTGAACTATCTACCGTTACAGATTGACCATCAGCACCTTTAGGAATTGTGATGACTTTACCGTCAGAGAATGTGACTTTTGTAGCGCCTTCTGGTGTTGTTTCAGTAGCGGTAATTGTGATTGCTTTACCGTCTTTACCATCTACGCCGTCTTTAGCTTTCGGAATGACAACTTTAGATCCGTCTGAGA
>NZ_KV808529.1:37736-39954 GCF_001812305.1 Staphylococcus sp. HMSC056G08 | reverse complement strand
TCGGAATGACAACTTTAGATCCGTCTGAGAATGTGACTTCTGTATTGCCATCTTTATCTGGAGCAACGTTTTGAACTGTAATAGATTGACCATCTTTACCGTTTGCGCCGGTTGCGCCAGTATCACCTTTATCCCCTTTAGAAATGACAGCTTGTGAACCATCACTGAAGTGAACGACTGTATTACCAACATCATCTTTTGTTGTTTCAGTGACTGTTAATGGTGCTGCATCTTTACCAGCTGCACCTGTATCACCTTTGGCACCTTTAGGAATTGTTACTTCTTTGCCATCAGAGAAGACAACTTTTGTATCGCCGTTTTCTTGTGGTGTCACACTTGTGATTGTGATAGATGTACCATCTTTTCCGTCAGCACCCGCTGCGCCTGTGTCACCTTTGTCGCCTTTAGAAACAGTGGCAGTGCTACCGTCGCTGAAGTGAATCACGGTATTGCCATCCGCATCTTTTTCAGAACCTGTAACTGTAAGAGGTTTAGCATCTTGTCCAGCATCACCTTTGTCGCCTTTAGGGATTGTTACTTTTTTACCATCGCTGAAGACAACTTCAGAATCACCATTTGGTAATTTATTGATTTGATCAACAGTTACTGAAGTACCGTCTGCACCTTTTTCACCAGCTTCACCTTTATCTCCTTTAGAGATTGTCGCAGTTCCGCCATCGCTGAAGTGGATGACTGTGTTGCCATCTTTATCTTTTTCAGTACTTTGAACAGTTAACGGTGCAGCATCTGCGCCTTTTTCACCTTGTGCACCAGTTTCACCTTTGTCCCCTTTAGCACCTTTTGGAATAGTCACTTTTGTGCCATCTGAGAATGTCACTTCGATATCGCCATTTTCTAAAGGTTTTGTGCCTTGAACTGTGATTGAGTCACCCGCATCACCTTTCGCTCCTTTAGTGATTGTAATCTTAGTTCCATCTGAGAATGTTACTTCATTATCACCATTATCAAGCACTTTACTTGAAGTAATTGTGATTGATTTACCATCTACACCGGCTGCGCCAGTTTCACCTTTGTCGCCTTTGTTGATTGTAATAGAGTGACCATCTGAGAAGTTAACTTTCGTATTACCTTCAGGTGTAGTTTCTGTACTTGTGATAGTGATTGAAGCACCATCTTTACCAGCTTCACCTTGAGCACCTGTGTCGCCTTTCGCGCCTTTAGGAACCACAACTTGTGAACCATCACTGAATGTTACAACTGTATCACCATCCGCATTTGGTTCAGATGATTTTACTGTAATAGATGCGCCATCTTTACCGTTAGGAACTGTAATTGATTTACCATCACTAAATGTAACTTTTGTGCCATCTGGCGTTTGTTCAGAGCTTTGAACAGTCACTGAAGTACCGTCTGTGCCTTTTTCACCTGCAGCACCTGTATCACCTTTATCCCCTTTAGGAATTTCAAGTGTTTTACCATCAGAGAATGTCACTTGTTTATTACCATTTGGTAATGTTTCAGTTTTTGTGATTGTCACTGATGTACCATCTTTACCTTTTGGCACTGTGATAGATTGACCATCAGAGAATGTCACTTTTGTATCTCCGTTTGCTTGTGGTTCGATACTTGCGATTGTGATAGACGTACCATCTTTACCAGCTGCACCTGTATCACCTTTCGCACCAGTATCACCTTTATCTCCTTTAGAGACTGTTGCTGTTTGACCATCACTGAAGTGAATAACTGTGTTGCCCGCTTCATCTTTAGTAGTTTCTGTAACTGTGAGTGGTTTAGCGTCTGCGCCAGCTGCGCCTGTATCGCCTTTTTCACCTTTAGGAATTGTTAATTCTTTGCCATCTGAGAAGACTACTTTTGTATCGCCATTGGCTTGTGGTTCGATACTCTTAATTGAAACAGATTCACCTTTTTCACCTGTCGCACCTGTATCGCCTTTATCTCCTTTAGAGATAGTCGCTGTTGAGTTATCACTGAAGTGAACAACTGTATTGCCAGCCGCATCTTTAGTTTCACCAGTAACTGTTAATGGTGCTGCATCTTTACCATTCGCACCGGTTGCGCCTGTATCACCTTTGTCCCCTTTAGAGACTGTTGCTGTTTGGCCGTCGCTGAAGTGGATAACTGTGTTGCCTTCAGGATCTTTAGTTGTGCTAGTTACTGTAAGTGGTTCAGCGTCTTTACCAGCTGCACCTGTGTCACCTTTCACACCTTTAGGAATTGTTAATTCTTTGCCATCTGA
>NZ_KV808529.1:0-37636 GCF_001812305.1 Staphylococcus sp. HMSC056G08 | reverse complement strand
CTTGTGGTTCGATACTCTTAATTGAAACAGATTCGCCTTTTTCACCAGTAGCACCAGTTGCGCCTGTATCGCCTTTATCTCCTTTAGAGATGACTGCTTGTGAACCGTCACTGAAATGAACGACTGTATTGCCAGCTGCATCTTTATCAGTTTTTGTGACTGTTAATGGCGCTGCATCTTTACCAGCTGCACCTGCATCACCTTTATCTCCTTTAGGAATAGTAACGTTGCTGCCATCACTAAAGTGTACAACTGTGTTGCCGTCTTTATCCGGAGCAGAACTTTCTACAGTTACAGATTGACCATCTTTACCTTTTGGTATTGTGATAACATGTCCATCACTGAATGTAACTTTTGTATCTCCAGTTGGTGTTGTTTCAGTGTTTGTGATAGTAACTGAAGTACCATCTGCACCTTTTTCACCAGTGGCACCAGTTTCACCTTTGTCCCCTTTAGAAACAGTCGCTGTTTGACCATCACTGAAGTGGATGACTGTATTACCATCAGCATCTTTAGTTGTGCTAGTTACTGTAAGTGGTTTAGCGTCTGCGCCGGCTGCACCTGTGTCACCTTTCGCACCTTTTGGAATTGTTAATTCTTTACCATCTGAGAAGACTACTTTTGTATCACCATTGGCTTGTGGTGTGATACTTGTGATTGAAATTGAATCACCTTTTTCACCTTTCTCACCAGTAGCTCCGGTAGCACCTGTTTCACCAGTCGCACCTTGTGCACCCGTATCACCTTTGTCTCCTTTAGAAATAACGGCTTGTGAACCATCACTAAAGTGTACAACAGTATTTCCAGCTGCATCTTTATCAGTTTTTGTGACTGTTAATGGTGCGGCGTCTTTACCAGCTACCCCTGCGTCACCTTTATCTCCTTTAGAAACAGTTGCTGTTTGACCGTCGCTGAAATGGATCACTGTATTACCTTCAGGGTCTTTTGTTGTTTCTGTAACTGTAAGAGGTTTAGCATCCGCACCTGCTGCGCCTGTATCACCCTTGTCACCTTTCGCACCCTTAGGAATTGTTAATTCTTTACCGTCTGAGAAGACTACTTTTGTATCACCATTGGCTTGTGGTGTGATACTTGTGATTGAAATTGAATCACCTTTTTCGCCTTTAGCACCTGTTTCACCAGTTGCACCTTGTGCCCCAGTATCACCTTTGTCCCCTTTAGAGATTGTTGCGTGAGAACCATCACTGAAGTTCACAATTGTATTGCCTTGTGCATCTTTAGTTTCACCAGTCACTGTTAATGGTGCAGCATCTTTACCTGCGGCACCTGTTGCGCCTGTGTCCCCTTTATCTCCTTTAGGAATTTCAAGTTTCTTACCGTCTGAGAATGTTACTTCTTTATTTCCATTAGGAAGTGTTTTAGTTTCAGTAATTGTAACTGAAGTACCATCTTGACCTTTAGGAATTTCGAATGATTTTCCATCAGTAAAGGTTACTTTTGTTGTACCGTCAGCTAATGTTTCGATTTTATCGATTCCAATAGATGTACCGTCTTTACCCGGATCTCCTTTAGCACCTTGAGCTCCTGTTTCACCACGGTCACCTTTATCTACAGTAATTGTAGAGCCATCACTAAAGTGAACTAATGTATTACCTTGACCATCTTTTTCAGATGAAGTTACTGTTAATGGTGCAGCGTCTTTACCTGCGGCTCCTGTTGCACCTGTATCACCTTTGTCCCCTTTAGAAATCGTTACATGCGAACCATCACTAAAGTTAACGACAGTATTACCTTGACCATCTTTTGTTTCACCAGTCACTGTTAATGGTGTGGCGTCTTTACCTGCGGCTCCTGTTGTGCCTGTTTCACCTTTATCGCCTTTTGCTCCTTGAGCGCCTGTGTCACCTTTATCTCCTTTAGGGATTTCAACTGTATTACCGTCTGAAAATGTTACTTGTTTATCACCATTCGGTAAATCATCAATTGAAACTACAGTGATTGATGTTCCAGGTCTTCCATCTCTACCAGCTTCGCCTTTTTCACCTTTAGGGATAAAAATTGAACTGCCATCTGAAAACTCTATAGTAGTACCAAGATCAGATTCAGGAGTTGCAACTACTCTAATTGAATCACCTTTATCTCCTTTTGGGATTGTGACTGTTTTACCGTCAGTAAATGTAACTAGAGTGTCACCATTTGGTAATTTCGTTTGGCTTTTAACAGTGATTGAATCACCCATCGGACCTACTGGACCTCTATCACCTGGGTCTCCCTTTGGAACAGATACTGAGTTATTATCACTAAAGGTAACTTTAGTATCACCGTTTGGTAATCTTTGAGTATACTTAACAGTTACAGAAGTACCATCTGCCACAAAGAATTCACCAAGTTTTTCACCAGTTGCTTTATTAGTGATTGTTACTAAAGTACCTGGTTTACCATTTTGTTCTGTTTTCAAGCTAGAATAGGCAAGTTCTGGTGTATTACCATCTCTCGGCACAATTGTTTTGCCTGGTAAACTTGTATTTCCATCCTTAGCAGTAATTGCTGAAATAACTTCACCTTGTTTTAATGGTGTAGCTAACGTTTGAGTGAATTTACCTTGTGCGTCTGCTGTTGTTTGATAAGTCGTAAGCCCTACTGTAATTGTTACAGGAGCATAAGGCATTGTTTCACCTGTGACAACAGTCTCTCCAGATAATTTCGGATCTACAACAGGTGGTAAAATAAAACTATTAGCTGCATCTGCAGGTGCAGCCACGCCTAATTCAATTATTTCAGGAATTTCATCTTTAATTTTTGTTTCAGTTTTAACAGTATTACCTAATTGAACATTTTTGTAGTACCAATTTGTGCTAGTAATTTCTTTAACACCATTAACACCTTGTCTTGCTACACGTTGTGTACCAGCAGGAATTTTTGTTGATGTTCTATATTCTTTAGTAAAAGGAATCGCTTCTTGGATTTTTTGATCCTCTTGTCTGATATTGAAATCAACATTACCATCTAAAACAATTTCCATTTTTTCATTGAAATAGTTGGCTGTTGAATATGGATCCGGTGTTGAACTATAGTTACTTCCATTTGGAAACATCATTACAAATCCATCTACACTTAAATTCCCGTTCCAGTTTTTAACTGGCAAGCTGAATTTAACATCCGCATACCCGTTATTTTTAATTGCTGCATCAGTAATAAAAGGACGGCCATTTAATGCATAACCTTCCGGATAACCAGGTTTAGCTAGACCTTCTTTTAACACTGAATTTGAAGGTTTTCCTTCAGTAGTACCGACCATCTCTACGATTGCTGGAATGCCTTCTCCGTCTGTTGGTAATTGGAAAGCATCACCAAATCTAAATCCACCTAAATCAATAGAGTGAGTTTGTCCTGTATCAGCTGCCGCATAATATTTAATCTCAAAGTCCATTTTATTGTTAACTCTGTCTGGTTTAGCTGTAACAATATAATGCGCCGGTTTTTGTCCCATAAACGTTTTACCGTAACCAGTGATGATGATTCCTCTTTCTGGATCAATTGAAGCACTTGCTTTAAGTGCACCGATTGCTTCAGGTGCTGAAGCGTTTACTGGAATATCTATATTTGAAGATGTATTAGTATCACCCACACGACTTGTTGTAGGTGCTGAAATTTCACCTTCAGTCGGTGCATTAGGATCATCCGCTGCTGCACGCACCGCATACACTGTATATTTAGATGTTTGTTCATTGGCATACTCAATGCCTGCACGTAGGATATCTTGGAATAAATCTTCTGCTGATACTGCATTATAATCAACATTTAACTTACTTAAGATGCCGTTTACATCTTGTGCCTTATATGTTTCAGATAATAGATTACGGACTAATCCTTCTTTATCTGATGAGTGTAAATATTGTTCTACAAATTCAACAGGTGCTTTTGCGCCATCGTTTAAGCTTGAGTAATCTACTGTACTTTCAGGAACAGTGTTTACTTGTGCTGTTTCTGTAGTTTTTACTTCATTAGATGGTGCTGTTTCTTTTGTCGTTGTGTCAGCTTTAGGCGTCGATTCAGTTTGTGAAGTTGCCTCAGCTTTTTCTACTTTTTCTGCTTGAACACCTTCTTTATTTGTAGGTGCTACTTGTGCTGTATTATCGGAAGGTTTTGCTTCTGATGTTGCAGCTGCTTGATTTGATTCGTTTGCTGGCTGTGCTGTTGAAACTTCTGGTGTTGTTTGTTGCGTTTGAGTTTCTTGGTTTACAACAGGTGCCTCAGCTGGAGCTGCTTGATCTGCTCCGTGTTCGGCAGGTTCCTCTGCTTGTTGTGCATCAGTTTCTGCTGCTTCTGCGTCACGGCTTGCGCCGAACAATAAAGTAGTTCCAAGTAAAATAGAAGCTGTACCGACTGTAAACTTACGAATTGAATATTTATTATGAATATTCGGTAAGAAGTCTAAACGCTTGTTGCCTGATTTTTTCATGATGTCCTCCGTTTAGTACTTTTGTACATAAAATAATAATGTTTCAAAATGTTTGTTTTTCTCTCACATTCGACTCATTATAGCAAAGTTTTTTACCATTTAGTATAGCAAAACTTAATTTTTAGTGAGTTTGTTCGTGTTTGCACATCTAATTTCACTCAAATTTCTAATTAATCCATTTTCAGCCTCAATTTTTGACAATATTTTGTATCACAAATTAATATGTTCTTAAAATTTCTCTTTAATTCGTGTATACTATCTCGAAATAATCTATATGACTTTTCTACGCACATCTCATAGTTATTAATTTTATGTATAAGAAATATTCATCATCAGTTTCTTAAATTAGCATAAAAAGAACTGAACCTTCCATTAAAAGAAAGTCCAGTTCTTTAATTTTATTGATGATCTTTTTTGTCTTGATTATCTTCTTTCTCTTGCTTATCTTCATTTTCTTTTTCTTTAGCTTTTTCACTCTTTTCCGGTGAATAGTTCACACCTTGAGTATATTCATTTGAAGCATCCCAAAGTAAGAACTCATTGATACCGTGGTCACGTAATGCTTGAATTTGATCAGACACCGCTTCTGCATCATAATTCTTATAATTCCCTGCGCCTAAATAACTTGCAGTGAAATCTTGCAGCCAAGGACGTGTTTTCGGTTTATGGTCTGCTTTCTTCAATACATCTGATTCTTTCTCTAAGTACTTGTCTACTGTGTTATAAGGTTCTAAGTCAGGATGCTCAATCCCAAAGTCACCAGGGCTCCAATGTGATGGATATATCATAGAAGAAATCACATCTACATTCTCCGCAATTTTAGGGAAACTTTGACCAATACCCGGTGCTTCTTCTACTGTCGCAGAGTAACCAAAGACGTCTGCAGAAATTTGCGCATCTAAAGGATGAATTTCTTTACGTGCTGATTTTAAGAACTGCGTAATACTATCAACACGTTGTTGTGTATTATCCATATCATCGCCTTTATATTTACCATTAGAATATACTAAATCTTTGTCCATATTTTCAAAGCCTTCTGGGAAGCGTACATAGTCGAATTGTACTTCTCTAAATCCAGCCTTTGCTGCTGCTTTTGCGACATCAATATTATAATCTCTGACTTCTTTTTTGAATGGATTTAAGAATTTATCACCGCCATCACTTTCCCAAACTTCGCCATTCTTTTCTTTAAATGACCAATCTGGGTGAGCTTCCGCTGCACGTGCATCTTTAAACGTTACAACTCTGGCAATCGGATAGACATTGTTCTTCTCTAACGTCTTCATTAATTTTTTAAGGTTGACCATTTCAGTTGTATTCTTTTGAATCAGTTTATTATCTGAATTCAAGTCCATGGTAATATTACCTGTATCGTCTTTAACATCAATCACCATAGCGTTCAAATCTGTATCGTTAATCATTTTGATTAATTCATCAAAACGTTCACCTTGAAGGGTCCCAGGTGTCACATAAATTCCTTTAACCCCTTCTTTAGGGTATTTAATTTTATTTTTATTATCGTTATGCTTCTCTGATTGTTGATGTTCTGCGGACTTGTTGTCATTCTTTGAAGTTGAATCATTATTACCGCATGCTGTAAGGATCAAAGTACTCGCTGCAGCTATAGTCAGCACGCGTTTCATCAATTTTATCGTCATCCCTTCATCATAAATCAACAGTTATAATTATTTTATACATTTCATGAGTAAAAATAATAAACTATCATCACTATTCTAGCTTAACGAAATCGTTGATAGTTGGCAATGAAATTCCTGTTTCTATTTAAAATCTAGCGAAAATTGATTTCATCACGCATTTATTGATGAAACAAAACACCTTTAATTCACTTGTGTATATGGGTATAGAAGAATAATACGTTATTTAGGAGAATGATTATGCGGCTAAAATTGACTACACTCACACATTTCTATTATCAATTACCAGAATATAACCTGACAGAAGTCGATGACAGTTGGTATCATCAAACCTTACACCTTCACTTTTATTACCAACCACCCTATGCATTTGAAACACTACTTCAATTCTTAGATCGACGGTCAATTCCAGGTGTGGAGTCTGTATGTGATGATACGTATTACCGTACAGCACTACTTCGATCTGAATCACATACATTTAAAGGTTGGATTGCGGTTACACAAGATGATGAACAAAATGCTTTAGCACTCACATTCAGTGCGAGCCTCTATCCTGTGTTATCTCAAATCATTACACGCATACGTCATCTCTTCGATTTAGATTATCCTCCACAAGCATCAAGAGAAGTATTGAAGGCTTCATGGATGGATTCAAGTACCAGAATGCCAGGTGGCTTTGATGGTTTTGAGGTCAGTGTACGTACAGTATTAGGACAACAAATTACGGTACAAGCTGCGACGACGCTAGCCGGTCGTTTAGTTCATGCCTTAGGAACTCCCTTTGTCTTAGATTTACCTGGTTTATCTGCTTTCTTCCCACCTGCAGAGACACTCATTGCGGCAGGTAAAGCTAATAGTCTAGAAGGCGGTAAAGGTATCAGCGATGTTTTAGGACCACTTGGTATTACAGGCAGACGTGCTTCAACCATTGAAGCCATTGCTCGTGCATTAGTTAATGGAGAAATTCAGCTCAAACCTTACCCAATATGGAAAGATAAACAGATAGATACAGAAATCATGACTCAAATTGAAGCTGAAATGAAACGCTTATTAGCTATCAAGGGGATCGGCCCTTGGACTGCACATGCGATTGGTATGCGTGCTTTAGGATATCCCGATGCTTTCTTAGAATCTGACATTGGTATCATCAAAGCTATGAAAGCTTTATATCCTGAGTCAGAAGAAGTCGAAACTTCAAAAGGCCGGTTAGCTCTCGCTGAAGCTTGGCGTCCAATGCGCAGTTATGCGGTTATGAATTTATGGAAATAAATGATACAAAAACGTCCTCCACTTTGAAAAATACTCAAATTGGAGGACGTTTCTTTTATGAATTAATAACCAAGCAATGCTTTAATACTAAATCCGACAATCACAGAAACTGTAATCGCAAAGAAGCCAGGTAATATAAAGCTGGTTGGTTTCGTTTGTTTCGTTTCATCTAAATCTACCGCAAATAATAATGTTGGTTGTGCTGGAATGACGAAGTTAACATTTAAAGTTTGCGCCATCGCAATAAAGTACATCGGCGGCACACCCATACTCATTAGAATCGGCAACATAATAGATGCTGTCGCTGATTGTGAAATCACCACAATCGTAACGAGTGAGACTAATATAATCACAAGCCAAGGCACTTGTTGAATCACACCGCCGATTTGTTCTGTCATAATTTTTTTATTGCCAGGGGCAGTGAAAATCGTCGCACCAAGCCAACCAGGTCCAAGTACTGCGAATAATGCCCCAATCGCAGATTGTGTAATATGACTATCCAAAATATCTCTCGTATTTAATTTAACTAAGACTAAGTTGATTGCGGCACTCATATACATAAAGAGCTGCACAATTTCAGTCGTTTCAAGTTTAACTGTTTCTCCATTGACTTTAAATGTCGGTACTAAATCTGAGAAAATACCGAACATTAAAATTAACCCGACCCCTAATAAAAAGACCAAAACACCTAATTTCACACGAGGCGAAAATTTCGTTTGTAGCGGCTGTGCTTCAATATCTTCCATAATATCTGTCGCAAATTGGCTAGGATTCATCTTACGACTTCTTCCGACTACTGTACAATAAACACTCAGTGCTAACATACTAATAATCGCTGTCGGCATAACGATAGATAGGTATTTGCCCATCGTGACACCTGTCACTGCCAATGTCGCAATAATATAAGCCGTCGCAGAAGCTGCTGGACTACATAATAATGCTAAGTTAGCCGTTAACACAGATGCTGTTAATGGACGTTTCGGTTGAATCCCTGCACGTGTCGCAGTTTTAGCGATAATAGGTTCTAGTGATAAAGCAATATTTGTTGTCCCGATACCGAAGACAAAGATAAAGACAATCATGGGTGCGATAAAGATGATAGATTTCGGATAACGTTCAATCACTTTAGAAGCAAGGTAAACTAAGTAATCAATACCACCTGTAGCTTGTAAGGTTCCACCCGCAATCCCAATGGATAAAATAATCAATACCGCTGTAACAGGTGCTGAACCTGGCGGCAGACCAAAGATAAAAATCATGATCAGCTGTGCCACAATTGCGAAGATACCGCAACCCAGCGCACCTGCCTGCCGTAACCCCATCAGTATGGCCAGAATCATGATAATAATTTCTGTGATAAATAGAAACATTTTAACTCCTCACTTTAGTATCTCTATATTGTGAAAAAGATAACATAGTCCAGTTTATCACGATTGCGTCACAATTTGGTAAGTCAAAATTACTAAAATATGAAAGTTTAGTGAATACAATTTTCTAAAATAACAACTTATAAATATGTATAAAAAAAGCCCTGGCACGTAGCCAAGGCTTTAAATATTGAATACTATGCTCTATCCCAATAACGTACTTGATCAAATGCTTTCACAATTGTTTGTGGATCATCTGATACAAAGATACCAGGCGCATCTAATTTCACTTTACCATCTTGTAAGTCTTTAGAAGCCGCTTCATTAAAGATAATTGGTTTCTTATGCTTATAAGATAACGCCGCAAACTCTTCAGCATCTGGAATTAAACCATTGCCATCTGACAAGATGACTAAGCTGTCGAATAATGTCGCATGCGCTGTATCATACGTTTCATTGATTGAGATATCATCAGACAAGTCTTTTTGTTGCTTGCCGACAAACGCATAGTTTAAACCATGCTCTGCGAATGTTTTCGCATAATTTTTCAATGTTTCTGCGTCAATATCACCGTTCACTAATACTGCCACTGAGTGACCTGGTAATGGACGGTCATATTTTTCCATAGTCAATTGACTGTCTTTCTTATCTGATTTTACTTCTTCATTTTCTTCTGGTACTTGTACACCCACATTGTCTGCGACACGTTCAGCTAATTCACGATCAATTTTATTTAATTGATTCACTGCACGTTGACGCACATCCATGCTTTTACATTTACCGATTTCAAATGAGAAGCCATCCACTGTATGGTCAAATTCAGGTTTTGTTAAGCTGTTCAGATATAGTTTCGCTTGTGAATAGTAATCTTTGAAACTGTCACTGCGTTTACGGATTTTGTGTCCTTCTACTTTTTCAGGATAGTGTACATAACCGCCTTCTGCTTTTGAACTTGTGAATGGGCAGTTGCCTTCTAAAGCATTCTTATGATAAGACGTTTGACCTTCATGAATGTTCATTTGATGCATCGCGTCACGTTGGTTGTTACGTGCTTTATTCACAGGACGGTTGATTGGAATTTGGTTGAAGTTTGGTCCGCCTAAACGTGAGATTTGTGTATCTGTGTAAGAGAATAGACGTCCTTGTAGTAATGGGTCATTTGAGAAGTCGATACCTGGTACGACATGACCTGGGTGGAATGCGACTTGTTCGATTTCATCAAAGACATTATCTACATTTCGGTTCAATGTCATTTTACCAACGACTTTAACTGGCACTTCATCTTCTGGCCAAATTTTTGTCGGATCTAATAAGTCGAAATCAAAGTCGAATTCTTGGTCTTCTCTTAAGATTTGCAAACCAAGTTCCCAAGCTGGATAGTCACCTTTTTCAATTGATTCATGTAAATCTTTACGGTGGAAATCGATATCTTTACCTTGTAAGATTTGCGCTTCATCCCATACAAGAGATTCTAATCCGTGAACTGGTCTCCAATGGAATTTCACGAAGAATGCTTCGCCTTGTGCATTGACTAAACGGTACGTATGTACACCGAAGCCTTCGATTTGTCTAATATTCTTAGGAATACCACGGTCACTCATTGCCCATACTGCAGTATGTGAAGTTTCTGGATTTTCTGCGAAGAAGTCCCAGAATGTATCGTGTGCTGTACCACCTTGTGGTGTTTCTGTATCGGGTTCAGGTTTAACTGCATGAATTAAATCCGGGAATTTGATTGCGTCTTGAATAAAGAATACAGGAATATCGTTACCGACTAAGTCAAAGATACCTTCATCTGTATAGAATTTCGTCGCAAAGCCACGTACGTCTCTGACTGTATCTGGTGAACCTTTTGAACCTTGTACCGTTGAAATACGTACAAAGACAGGTGTCACTTTGTCAGGGTTTGTGAGGAAGTCTGCTGAAGTATACTCAGATAAATCTTCATAAACTTGGAATTCACCATGTGCACCAAAACCACGTGCGTGAACGACACGTTCAGGAATTCGTTCATGGTCAAAATGCATAATTTTCTCACGGAAATGGAAATCTTCTAATAGACTCGGTCCTCTTTCACCTGCTGTGAGTGTTAATTCATCTTCACTGACTTTCGTTCCATTATTCGTCGTCATCGGCTCGCCTTCATGACTTTTTCTGAATTGGTCTAATTGTTCTTGCTTTTTGTTTTTAGCCACACAAATAACCTCCTATATATTAAGTCCTAATTATGAGTTTCCCGTTTCATTTTAAACAAAACACTTTTTGTTTTTGAAGATAATTTTAATACAAAATTTATAAAAATTTACAATCGTATTCACATGTTTAACACGGTATGTTTTACTATTAGTTCAAAATCCTTTTTTAGTGATAGAAACAAAAAGGAAGTCACTTCATGACGCTGACCATGAAAGACTTCCTTCTTTAATTTGAAAGGTATAAATATAGAGGGTGAATGAATTTTAGAATACTAACTTATGACTTTACTTGTGCTTTCTTATAATAATAAATTGGAATTCCTGCTAAGGTCACGACAATCCCGATGATTGCCAGTACAGGTTGTGTAATTAATGTGTTAATTAATACGAATATACCTGCCGCTAAGGCAATGATTGGAATCACTGGGTACAACGGCACACGGTAAGGTCGTTGTAATTCAGGTTCTCGTTTACGTAAAAGTATGACCGCTAGGAAAGCCATACAATAGAATGTCCAAATAACGAAAATCAACATGTTCGTAATCGTATCAAACGCACCTAACAACATCATTATTGTAGCGATAACCAATTGAATGACACCGCCTAACCAAGGTGTATCTGATGGCGTTAAGCTTAAGAATGCGCGTTTAAATGGTAATTGATCGATTTGTGCCATCGCATAAGGAATCCTCATGCCTGTCATCGTATAACCGTTCATGGTACCGTACACAGAAATCAAAATACCGATAGTGATAATCTTGCCGCCGCTTGCGCCGAATAGAATAGATGAAGCATCACTTGCGGCATTTAAGTTACCTACGATATGTTCAATCGGCAAGGTCATTAAGAACGTTGCGTTGATTAATAAATACACAACCATAATCAAGCCAATACCTAAAGCAATCGCGCCAGGTAAATCTTTCTTAGGATTTTTCATTTCCCCGGCAATATTACCGACATGAATCCATCCATCGTATGCGAACATTGTCGCAAGCAAGCCGCTTCCAATCGCTTCAAACCAACCAGAACTTGTACCATTCACCACTGGGAATAAAGAGAATGATACTTCGCTGCTTTGGAAGAAGCCGAATAATACAATCATCGCAATTGGGATTAATTTAATTACCAACGTAATAGATTGGAGTAATCCGCCTGCCTTTGATCCTAATAAGTTGATTAACAACAATGTTAACGCACTCATAACAGCGATAGGCACTAAATAAATAATGTTAAGATGAAACAAGTTGATAATTTGCGTACCGAATATAATCGCCAGTGCGGCTACGTTTGCGGGAAAATAGATGAACCCTTGTGCCCATCCAGATAAGAATCCCCAGAAGTTGCCATACGTATATTCGATATATTTTGTCAGACCACCTGTTTCAGGAATGGCAGCTGCTAACTCAGCACCTGTCAAACCTGCACAAATGGTAATGAGACCTCCAAGGAACCAAACTAACATTGCCATACTCGTTGAGCCGGTCACTTCAGTGACACTGGAAACTTTGAAGAAGACGCCAGCACCGATTACCGAACCCATAACGAGAGAAAGTGCAGCAAAGAAACCTATATTTTTCTTTAAGGCTTTATCACTACTCATCAGGTTTACCTCCGTTCTGTCTTATTTCGGTTAACCTACTACACCTTCACTAGTATCGGCAGGTTCGAGTAATGTATCAATAATATGTGACACGCGTGTTAAATCGACGTTTCCACCAGACACGAGTGCGACTGTTGTTTTGTTTTTCAACCATTTCGGGTCAATTTTACCGCTTAGAATTGCTGCTGTCGGTAACGCACCGGCTCCTTCTGTGATAATTTTTGCGCGTTGCATTAAGTGACGCATCGCATTAGAAATCTCATCTTCAGTCACTAAGATAAATTCATCAACTAATTTATCTGCGACTTCATACGTTTTTTCACCTGGAATTGCGACTTCTGTACCGTCCGCAATGGTATGTGCAGTAAATTGTGATGTAATCTTACCTTGTTTCACAGATTCTGCCATACCATGCACATTCTCTGCTTGTACACCAATGACATGGATAGACGGGTTGAATGATTTTAATGCGGTCGCAACACCTGAAATCAAACCGCCACCACCAACAGGTACAATCACCGTGTTGACGTTCCAAATACTGTCTAAAATTTCAAGTCCGATTGTACCTTGTCCAGCCATTACTTCATTGTCATCGTAAGGATGAACAATCTTTTTGCCCGTTTCTTTCGCAAGCTGTTCCATATAGAGGCGAGAATCATTGAATGTCTCTCCTTTCAATATGACTTCTGCACCATAACCTCTGGTAGCTTCTTGTTTAGCGATAGGTGCTTCTTCTGGCATAATCACAGTCGCTTTAATACCTAATAACTTACCGGTCAGCGCAAGTCCTTGTGCATGGTTCCCAGCTGACGCAGTAATGATACCTTTTTCTTTTTGTTCTTCTGTCAGATGTAAAATTTTATTCAAGGCACCACGATATTTGAATGAACCCGTAAACTGCATGTTTTCTAATTTCAAATAAACATCTCCGCCAGTGATATCATTACTTAAGAACATGGATTGGATTAGCGGTGTTTTACGCACGTAATCACGAATCATCATTTTCGCTTCTTTAATGTCTTGAATATTACAATATTTCTCCGTTTGCATTACTGTACTGTTTACTGTCATTTCGCTCTCTCCATTTCTCTTTATATAGGGTAATTATTTCGCTTAATTCATTAATTTGTTTAACTCCTCGTAGGATAAGTCATGAGATTGTGCAAGTCCTTCATTCGTCACATGACCTTTATAAATATTGACACCTGTCGCAAGTACAGGATTATCTTTAATCGCTTGTTCGATGCCTTTATTGCTGATTTCTTGTAAGTATTCGATATTGCCTAAAGCAAGTGCCATAGTAGAAGTACGTGGTACAGCACCGGGTTGGTTTGGTACTGCATAGAAGACAACACCGTCTTCAACATAAACTGGATTGTCAATCGTAGTTGGACGGATACCTTCAACTGTACCGCCTTGATCAATCGCAATATCTACAACGACTGAACCTTCTTTCATAGATTGAATCATGTTACGTGTAACGAGTTTTGGTGGTTTAGAACCGGGGATAAGAATTGTTGAAATAAAGACATCCGCTGTCTTAATTTCTTTTGCGAGGTTTTCTTCATTAGATTTAATAACTGTAACGTCTTGACCTTTGAAGTGATCTTTAAGCCATGAGATACGGTCATCATTTAATTCGATAATTGAAACTGATGCTTGTAAACCTAGGCCAATTGTAGCCGCATTGACCGCAGCTGATCCGCCGCCGAAGATAACGACTTTACCAGAAGGAATACCGTCAATCGCATCAATACCTGAAATTAATATACCTTCACCTTGATGTTGCTTTTCTAAATAATAAGCACCCATCAACATAGAACGACGTCCTGCAATGGCACTCATCGGCGCAAGTAAGGGTGCTTGTCCATCTTTCACAATCGTTTCGCCTCCGATTGCGGTAACACCCGCTTCTTGCATTGCCTCTACGGTTTCTTTAGATGATGCTAAATGTTGGAAGCCCCAGATGACTTGTCCTGGTTTGAAGAATTGGAATTCTTTCGCATCCGGTTCTTTTACTTTGACAATCAAATTCGCTTGCCATGCTTCTTCATGATTCACAATAAAGCCGCCTGCTTTCTCATATTGTGTGTCATCAAATCCAGAGCCTGCACCTGCATTATGTTCAACAAGGACACGGTGTCCATCTAATACAAGTTTCTTCACATTTTCTGGGGTGCAAGCCACACGTCCTTCACCTGGTTTAAGTTCTTTAATGATACCGATTTCCATGTTCATCTCTCCTTGTGAATATTTTCACATTTAATTTAACACTTATATACAATAAAGGCAAACTAATTATTAGACGTTTTATAAATAATTCTATTTTTAAACATAATCAGAATATTTTAGTAATTTGTCATCCTTTTATAGTAAACGCTTACATGTCATTTGTGACAAACATAATCTATAATGTTAAACCTAAAATGTCACAATTTGTATAATCACTTTTATATCGTAAAATAATTCTATTATTTTAAAAATTACTATGAGGGAAGCATGAAGTGAGTGTTAATGCAGGCATAAAAAAACCCTGACTTTCGCCAAGGTAATTTATATACTCAAACTAATTTCTTTAAAAAATTGATTCATATCGATACATTCAATATTCAAGTCATCACATATATATGGAATTTTTGATGCTTTACTAGGTCGAGAAGTGGATAAGTTAACATTTCTATTTTCGTTAGTCACTATAGTATAGCCTTCTCTTTTAGCGATTGCGATTAACCAAGGGTCGGCAATACTTACATCTCCCCATCCTTTTCCCATTCCAGAAATTGCGTCATTTTTATAAAAGTCACTCTCTTGTATATGCGTTAAAATGAATTGCCACTCGTCAAAGTAATCACTATGATTTAAAGTTTCACAACTATAATTGTTAGTTAGCCACTTTTTAAACCAAGGATCTTGATAGTTTTCTTTTAAAACAATATTAGGAATAATCACTTGTTTATTTAGGATTGAAGGTAAATTTTTCCAAAAGCTTGGAAAATAATCATACTTATAATAGCGGTCATAAAAGTTAATATAAATATTGGAGTCAAGAATATATTTTTTCATTTTATCTCTTGAATGGTTGCTTTAAGTTCTTCACTTTTAGCCCCTATATCATTAGAGCTGATTACCCGAAATTCTAACTTCTCTTTTGGAAGGTTTATTTTTTCATTTAGCACTAATAAACCTGCTGGAACGTGAATTGTTTTTGCAATTGTAACGAGTTGGTTAAAAGTTGGTTGTACCTCTCCGCGCATGATGTTTTCTATCTTTTCAACTTTCTTTTGAATTGCAGAGAGAAGGACGCTAGATTCATTGATATAGGCGTTCAAAACTTTTGTATTTATTGAAACACGTTTAACCATCAGCGTTGCCTCCTCTATTAGATTTAATTATTTATATCACGTCTTTTTTAAATGAAGTTAACGTTTAGTGTGCAAAAATCACACCTCAATCACTTAGTTCACTATCCTTAACATCTGTAATAAACATATGTCCAGGCGCATGTGTAATGATCAATTCAGGCTTAGCGTCTAAAGCTACAGATTGCGGTGTCACACCACATCCCCAAAAGACCGGGACTTCATTTTCTTTTATGTGTACCGGCTCCCCAAAGTCTGTTTGATTTAAATCTTTGATACCGATTGCTGAAGGGTCTCCGATATGGATAGGCGTGCCGTGAACATTTTTAAAGTGTGTCGTAATCTCAGTCGCACGAATCGCATCTTTCATAGTCATCGGACGCATACTTACAGTAATATTGCCGTCAAAACGACCCGCAGGTTCAGCCGGTATATTTGTAATATACATCGGTACGTTATGTCCTTCTTCAAGATGACGTAATGGAATACCCGCCTCTAACAATGCATGTTCAAACGTAAAACTACATCCAATTAAAAAGCTGACCATATCGTCATTAAATCGATGCTTGATATCAGACGGTGTTTCTATTAATTCACCGTTTTCATATACACGATAAGCCCCGACTTCTGTCGTGATATCCGCATTTTTACCTTATTTTGAAAAATTAACTTCTCCTACTTCAGATACATCTAATAGCGGACACGTTTTTGGATTTTTAAAACAGAATTTCAAGAAATCATAAGCATATTTTGAAGGTAGAATAACCACATTCGCTTGAATGTACCCCTTAGCCATTCCACTTGTATGTCCCGTTACTTCTTTATTACGTATCATTTGTCTTAATGCTTCTGGTTCCACATTTTGTAAATTTGCCATGTATAAACATCCCCTTTGTTTAAAAAATGGTATTTCTACTAGTTTATCAAAAATACGTAATCATGTGTTAAAGAACATTCAATTGTACACCTGTT
Organism: Staphylococcus sp. HMSC056G08; assembly: GCF_001812305.1. Taxonomy (NCBI): domain Bacteria; kingdom Bacillati; phylum Bacillota; class Bacilli; order Caryophanales; family Staphylococcaceae; genus Staphylococcus; species Staphylococcus sp. HMSC056G08. The sequence continues at coordinate 20,796 of NZ_KV808529.1, read as the reverse complement.
ACCCACACTATCATGACCATGTTATTCAGCTGCTTTAAAAGAATTTTAGAACAGAAAAAATCAGCACTTCCATAGCGGAGATGCTGATTTTTATTTAGTGACTTTGTATTATGCAGTTGTATTTGATTCTTGAGTTTTAGGATGTTTCACTTTCTTTTGGCTTTTTAATAAGAACACACTTAAGAATGCGATAACCGCAATAATTACTGTGAACCAGAATGCTGCGTGATAACCGTTCAACATCGCATCTTGTGCAATTTGCGCTTGCATCACTTCTGGTTTAAGTCCTTGATAATCTGCCATATCTGGTTTAAAGATTTTCGCGAAGTGACTCATAATTGTAAAGAGAATCGCTGTACCGATAGAAGCTGAAATTTGTTGCATAGTGTTCGTCATAGAAGAACCATGCGCATTCATTTTCTGCGGTAATTCGTTCATCGTATGTGTCATTAAAGGCATTAAACCTAACGCAATACCGATCATACGAATCGCATACACTGTTGTTAACATTACTAACGATGTTTTAGCGTCCATAAAGACGAAATAAGTTGTCGTCACAACCACGATACCCATACCGATAAAGGCTAAAATTTTAGCGCCGAATTTCTCATAAAGGATACCTGATACTACAGACATAATCCCCATCACAATCGCACCTGGTAATAACGCTAAGCCAGATTCTAAAGCAGGTTTGCCCATAATATTTTGAATAAAGATCGGTAATACCGTTTCAGAACCAATCATCGCAATCATTGTAAAGGCCATAATAACAATGCCGACCGCAAATTGACCTTGTTTAAACACTCTGAAATCCAGCAACGGTGTCTCTAAACGTAATTGTCTGATGATAAAGAGTACCACTAACACAATGCCGCCAATAATCGTTGTTAGAACAACCGGGTCATCCCAACCGTCACGTGCGATAGAACTTGTTCCATATAATAATCCGCCAAACCCTACAACAGATAAGGCAATAGATAAAATATCAATCGGTACTTTACTTGTCGTACCTACGTTCTTAATAAGTTTCAAACTCATTAGGAATGTGATTGCCGCAATCGGTGTTACTACGTGGAATAATGAACGCCAGTGTGAATACTCAACTATATATCCTGATAACGTTGGACCAATGGCCGGTGCTAAGCCAATCACTAAACCGAAAATCCCCATATATTTACCACGTTCTTGAGGTTCAAAGACATCTAAAATCGTTGTCATCATTAACGGCATCATAATACCTGAACCTAGTGCTTGTATAATACGCGCAATTAATAATACAGTGAAGTTCGGACTAAAGCCCGCAACCAGTGTACCTGCTAAAAAGATTAAAATGGATGTCAGGAACACTTGTCGTGTACTAAAGCGCTGAATTACCATCGCTGACAATGGAATCACAATACCGTTTGTCAGTAAGAATCCTGTTGTCAGCCACTGAACTTGTGTATATTCAATATTAAAATCTTTCATAATACTTGGTAACGCTGTCGCAAGTAAGGTTTCATTCAAAATTCCAAAGAACCCGCCAAGCAACATTGTAAAAATCATCCATAATTTGGTTTTGAGTGTCATACTTCATCTCCTCTTCCTTTTCTTCCTCTATTTTCTCAACCTATGTTTATAACGCACTAAATCATACCACACTAAAGTTGAATTACATTTAATTGTTGTTTAAATGTGCGTAAAAACACAGCGCTTAAATGAACTGTTTACTTATACTTGATGAATGTCGCATTGAAAATTATCCCACACCAAAACCAGCTATTCTATCTACATCATGGGTGTTTTGTAGCTTAACTCGACATCAACAACTAATTATAGACATTAAAAAAAGCTCTCACGCATCAAAGTGAGAGCTTGAATAACATTTATACAGATACTTTTTGATTTGTATCGACTAATTTTAATTTATAATCATAAATCGACTGTAAGTTGCCGTTCGGATTTTTAAGGATTAAATGATCTTGCGTAATTTCTGTCGGACTTTCGACACCGACAGCCGCTGCTAAGTTGAATAATCCTTCATGTAAACTTGTGATGTAGTTTGTGACACGATAGTTCTTTTCGTTCACAAACAAACCACGTTCTAACTTAGGATTTGTCGTCGCCACATCGACTGGACATGTGTTTAAGTGGCATTGTTGACTCATAATACAGCCGACACTGATCATCATACCGCGTGCGACATTGACTAAGTCTGCACCGAGACCGAGCGCAATCGCAATTTTATCAGGAGTCACCAATTTACCTGATGCGAAGATTTTCATTTTATCGCGAATACCATACTTCTCTAACATGCCTGTCACAATCGGTAAGGCAGTGAATAATGGTAAGCCGACGCTATCTTGTAATTCTTGATACGTCGCACCTGTACCCCCTTCACCACCATCAATTGTGATGAAGCTTGGATATTGTTGACGTTGTTTCATCGTTCTGACTAAGGCTTCAATTTCGTCGACATGACTCACCACAATCTTGAAGCCTACTGGTTTTTGTGCCGCTTCTTTCAAATCCATAATCCAATCTAATAAATCATCGTAATTATGAATGAATTCAAAGCGATTCGGTGAATTAATCGTTTTACCAGGTTCAACACTTCTGATTTTCGCAATTTCTTCTGTTACCTTCGCACCTTCCATATGACCACCACGTGTTTTAGCCCCTTGTGCTAACTTCACTTCAAAGGCTTTCACTTGGTCGATAGCTGCCTTTTGTTTAAACTTCTCTAAGTCAAACTCACCATTAGCTTTACGTACACCGAATAAACCGGGTCCGATTTGGAAGATAATATCGCCGCCGCCTTTACGATGGTGGTCAGATAAGCCGCCTTCACCGGTATTCATCCATGTACCTGCACGCCCTAATCCCATAGATAATGCGGTAATCGCATTTTTACCTAGTGCACCGTAACTCATACCAGATTGTCCGACTAAACGTTTCACTTTATATGGATATTTTAAATCTTCTCCTAAAACAATCGCATCCTCATCTGACAGATAATAAGGGTCAACCTTTTCAGGGTCTCGATGTTCTTCTCGATCAAATAAGCGTTCGTTATCAACCTTATAGACAAACGTTGAAATTAAAGTCGATTGATCAATACGCATTTCCGTTGCTTGTTTTGGAAACATCGTGTTTTGAATAAAGAAGCCTGTTTCGTAATCTGTCTGCGTTCCGAAGCTCGTCATGCGTGATTTGTATTTACCAGCTTTCACGATGTCTGTATATTGACTACGTGAAAATGGTTTCCCTTTCGTGTCCTCTGAGAATAAATATTGACGCAACTCAGGCCCGATCTTTTCGAAGAAATAACGTACACGTGCCAACACAGGATAGTTACGCAACACACTGTGTTGTTGTTGCCGTTTATCTCTAAATAACAATACTAATCCAGTCACCAACAGTCCTATTACGACAAGCGCAATTAAGATGTTGATAATGAATTGAAGAATCGTAAGCAATAACATTATAGTTCCCCTCTCTCTATTTCTCTGCTTATCATGTATTACTTCAATTCCCAGCAGCCCACTCTGCTGAAATTGCACTAAATTTTAAATGTAATCCCATTGTATACCAAATTCCGTCGTGTTTCATCAGTCATTTAGAAAACGTTTACATTTTGATGCAATATTGCTGAAAGGATGAGAAAAGCCGTTAATATTCTATCATTTTGCTTCAATTTTCGCATTCATAAGTCGCCTTGTATATACTGAAGATGTCGGCTATTATCTTTACCTTAAGTAGAAAAAGGGAATAAAACAATATAAGTGTAAATAAGAGAGAGAAAGGCGGATTTACTTATGACAGAATTGAATAAGAAAGTGGCAGTCATTACAGGCGCAAGCAGCGGTATCGGGAAAGGCATTGCCTTAAAGCTTTCAAATGAAGGCGCAACTGTAGTGCTTGTTGCTCGTGATGAAAAGAAACTAGATCAAGTTTCAACTGAATTACGTAAAGCAGGCGCAAAAAACTATGAAATTATCAGCGCTGATGTCACAAACCGTGAAGATATTGATCGTGCAGTACAACAAGCTGTAGAAGAATTCGGGAAAGTCGATATTTTAGTCAACAGCGCAGGTCAAATGAAATCGTCTGCGATTACAGAAGGTGAAGTACAAGCTTGGGACGATATGATTGATGTAAACCTTAAAGGTACATTATACGCAATCAATGCGGTCATGCCGCACTTCCAACAACAGCAAAGCGGTCATATCGTTAACATCGCTTCAATTTCGGGCTTTGAAGTGACAAAATCAAGCGCGTTATACAGCGCCACAAAAGCAGCTGTCCATGCGATTACACAAGGTTTAGAAAAAGAACTCGCAAAAACAGGCATTCGTTCTACCAGCATTTCACCAGGTATGGTCGACACAGCTATGACTAGCGATACAGATTGGGGTTCACGTAAAATGTTAGAACCTAAAGATATCGCAAATGCGGTAGTCTATGCGTTAACACAACCTAGTCATGTCAATGTGAATGAAATTACAGTACGCCCTGTTTAATATACAACTAAACAGCTTTAAACAATGAAAGTCAGGCAACATGCCTGACTTTTTACATATATAAACATATAAGTTGGATCTGTATTCAACGCATACCTTTACTTTAAATTTCCGGTTTGAACAAGATAAAATAAATACTAAATAAGACCAGATATACACCCATGAAAATACCGACACGTTTCAACAAGTATAAGCCTGTATTAGAACGGTTTTTAATGAAGCGATTCGAAATCATGTTTGTGACGATAAAGCTGATAAAAATAATAATGACATAAATCAAAGCTGTCGTATCCATTGCGGTACTCCTTCACATTGTTATTTAGTTTAATGTATCACAACTTGGTGTTGAATCCTATGTAGAATTTCTATAATTAAAGATCAATCCATTTAATCTTTAAAATATTCGTTTTAAGGGAAAGATTGGTATAGAATAGATATAATACAATCTTACAATGCACGGGGTGACGCACATGAATTACTTGGAAGAACAAAAACATAAATATATCGAATTAGCCGAAGCCATCGAATTCCATAATGCTGATTATAAAATAGATGATGCAGAGAAAATGTCTGTTCAAGAAATCTGTACGGATTATGGAAAGTATACAACGTTAAAAGAAAGACAAGTCTTAGAATCTATCTTGAAGTATCATCCTGAAGTCACAATCATTTCAGAAGACAAAGCCGATGAATTAAAAATATTAAGAAGAACAGATTTCGTTTATGAAATTGAGAAAAACTCTTATTTTGTAGAAACTGAGTTTTTAAACAACTTCAATAGCCACGTACTCAACCATAAATATGACTCTATTCCACCATTAGATGACGATGAAGAAGAAGCCATTCATGAAATGCGTGAAATAACACAAGCACGTAGAGATTATGAAGATTTCCAACTTACTGACTTACTAGAGAGATACAATACTGAAGAATTAAAACAAATCTGTCGTGAATTTAAAATTACCGGCTTTTCAAAAGGAAGCAAAAGTGACATCGTTGATTTAATTCAAGATAAATTTACAAACAAAACTTCATTAATGTTCAAACGTCTCACGCAAAAAGAATTGAATTTAATTGCGTACTTTATCGCTGAAGAAAGCAACGTTATTCCTTACACGCATCTTGATGCCTTAAGTATGAAAACTTTCTTCATTCAAGTGCAAGATGACTATGAAATACTTTATATGCCAATGGATATCTTTGAAGATTTAGAAGATTACTTCGAAGAGAATGATTTAAATCCATTAGACTTCCTTGATGAAGCAGATCGTGAGTTATTAGAAGAAATTGAAAAGTATCAAAAATTGAATAGCCTGCCGATTAATGAAGATGAAGATATCGATACTGCGATTTCTGCGTTTGTGGAAGCGGGCAAAGATGAAGACATGCGTGAAATGTTTAAAGAAATGTTCGACTTAAATCAAGATAGTGACGATGCGAAAGTTATGAATGCGATTATAGATGGTAAAGTCACATCTCAAGAAGAGTTGGATCAGTTCTTAAAAGAACTGCACAGTAAACCTCAAACAAAAACACAAGAACAAAATCATAAATCTTCTGGTAATGTCATTGATTTCAATCAATACCGAAGATAAAGCGATACAAGGTAACGCGATCGTAAATACCCTATAAAGCAAATACTGAAAAGTACAAGCTTTATAGGGTATTTTTCAACTCAAACCTTACACTTTATTCAACCTTTTACTTTATAATTTCAATTGGATAACGCATTATATCGTGATACACTGTCAGTGAAGTAAGTAGAATTACACTTACATTAAAAGCGCGACACAAAAAATAAAAGGAGCTTAACTATGACAGTCATCAAACAAATTAAAGAAGATATTGAAAAATTATTTGAAGCTGAAAGCGGCTATAAAATCTCAAAAGCTTCAGGTGTTCCCTATCAAACTGTTCAAGATTTAAGAAATAAGAAAACAAAGCTCGAAGATGCAAAATTTAAAACGATTATTAAACTTTATGACTATGCATCAAATAAACAAAGTGAAGCATAATATTAACGATAAAAGAACTTGATTCAACACATGAAAGCTGTCGAATCAAGTTCTTTTTCAATATATTAAACTTCGTCGCCATGTTCATCATATTTTGTCACATCACCGTCTGAATCAATGATATATGAACCGACTAAATTACCTTGTTTGTCTAAAATTGAGAAGCCCCAACCCCCATCATCACGACGTTCTGGTTCTTTGAAAGTATAACGGCTTGTATCTAATTGATGACCTTCATATTCTTCAACCTTATCAATCACATTTTCACGTGTCACCGTTTCTTCTGACTCTTCATCATCCTCATCAATTCCAGGTGGTGTCGCACCAATATAACTTTCAACTAGACGCACCGCTTCTTCATTCCCATCATACAACGGTACCACTTCTCCGCTATTCATAATACGTTGAGATTCCTCGCGACTATAATCTTCTTCTTGCCAACGATGATCTTGGAAATGACTCGGTACGGGATAAATCGTAATCGTACCATCTCCGTTATTTTTATAAACAACATATCCCTCGGCAGTAGGTGTACCTAACAAACTTTGAACACCTTGTTCATATCTAATCGACCCTGGTCCGTACATAATCTTTCCTGACAAATCATCATGACTAATAGAGATATCTGCCGGATTTGCGCTTCGATAGCTTGGTAATGCGGCTAACCATACACGCGCAAGATATTCATCACTATTCGGATTTAAGTGACTAAATGCATTGTGTTTAGATTCAGATGCTTTTGAACCTAAGTGTTTCTCGTTGTTTTCTTCACTTTTTTGATAATCTTCATGTGTAGATTGTTCTTCTGATTGATGTTCTGTCTTTTCTTGGTCAGATGATGTTTGTGTTTCTTCTTTTTGCCCACAAGCAGTTAATAATAACGACGCTGCTAAGAGTCCAGTACCTAAATATTTAATTTTGTTCATTATGTCCCTACTCTCTCTTTATAATGACTTTCATACTTAATATTTAGTATACCTGAGTGGAATACAACTGTATTCATTCTTTACAAAAAAGACATATTCTGTCTATTTGTTTAAAAAAAGAGAAACAAACATCAAAGCTTGTTTCTCCTGAAAAATTTATGATTCTTTTAAATAATCATGAATGACTTCCGGTCGGCCGAGTCTTAAGTCTGCCAAAATATGTTGTGCATCGACAATTTCTTTGACCGGGAAATCTGCGAGCGGCGCATTCACATGTTCAAATAGTTGTAGACGCGCATCACCACGGAATGCTTCTTTAATTTGAATATCTGAAATTTGAGAACGTGTCATTTCAAGTATTCTTGGTGTCCCATCGTAATTTGGCAATTGTTTCAACATGAAGCTTGGTTTGGTAATAAGTTGTTTCGCTTCTTCTGTTTCAATCGGATGGTATTTATAGGTCATCGTTGCTTGTGCAACGCGTAATGAATGATAATCTAATGTACCTACTAATGTATCGTTATCGACATATAATCTTGGTTCTCCGTATTTCTTTGGAAATGTTGAAAGCTCTCTGCCTAACGCAATCGCAGGTTGATTGTTTAAATACATGGATAAGTAGAACTCGCCTTCTTCTCCATTTTATTCTACTGGAATCACTTGTCCACATTCTGTATATGAACCAAGACCTGTACTATCCGGCATATCAATGACTTCAAATTTGATTAAGTCACTTGTCACTTTTAGCGGTTCAGGTACGACTTCCTTTAGTTTCTCAATATCCGTGCGATACACAATGTTTAAAAATTCTCTATTTCTGAAATGAACATCCACTCTTGAATATGTCGGTGCATTCACAGGTGTTGAAGCTAAGTTCATGAGTTCTTTTTTATTCAATTCTTTGCCTCCTCAATATACTTTGCTTACCTAAGCTTAAAGGCAACAACTTGAATCTTCAATCATTCTATTTTACCGGAACGTCCCAAGTGCTTAAGTTTTCTGCCATATCCCAGAATTTATATTCATAATAACTTGTGCGTACGACAATATCTTCTAGTCGTTTTAAGTCCGCTTCTGAGCGTCCTTCTGTCACTTTATTCATCAGTTCAACACAATCTTTCTTAAATTGCGTAAACTCCTCAGATGAATACATATCTACCCATTTTCGATATAATGGATGATCTTTCGCAGCATCTTGTTCTGCCAATTTCAAACCAATATAGTTGTAACTCCATGTACAAGTTAAAATTGCGGCAATCACATTTTCTACGCCGCCGATTTGTGCCATGTTCAACATATAACTTGTATAAGCTGTTGTAGTTTCTGCAGGTTCAGTAGCTTCTAATTCCGCTTCACTAATACCAAATTCCTTCGCATAACCACGATGCAAGTTCATTTCTGTATTCATTGTGCCATCTAATAACTGCGCATACGTCGACATCATATCTAAATCAATGGCTTTCGCGGCACCAATCGCAAATAAACGAGAATACTCAATTAAATAAATGTAATCTTGTTTCAACCAATGTTTGAATTTCTCTTCATCCAAAGAGCCGTCAGCCAACCCTTTAATAAATGGATGTTCCATGTAAGATGCCCAAATTGGCTCAACGCGTTCATATAAACGATCTGTAAATAATTGTGTCACTACAAGTTCCTCCTAATTAGATTTGATTCAATATTTTTACTGCTTATCTTTAATCTAACCTATATCGACACAATATACAAAAATACGCCGGCTTGTTTATAAACACAAGTCGACGCATTCAATTATCATGCTGAATAAAGCATGACTATTTAACATCTTGTTTGCCACCTGAAATAAATTGCGCAATCATTTGTTTAACCAAAACAGCCACAACATCTAGCATCACTATCACCTCCATTGTGTGATAGTTTTAATATTTTATTTGAATTTAAAAGAACACCTTCCATTTTATGTGCTAAAGCTTTGCTCATACAAATAAACAATGGATAGCTTACAGTCTGACATTGTTTTTGGTCTCTGATGGGATGAATTTCAATATTTGTTAAAACCGTTGTAAATGCTTCTTGTCGATTTTGATATTCATTTTCTAAATTTTGTTCCCCAAGCATGTAAAATATTTTTTCAAATTTTTATAATACACCTTCACCTTCTTTTTTCTTATATATCAGTTTTTTTATTTTACCCCACCCTAAGTTGGATATAAATTCAAAAAATACCCCTTTTTTGAATTTACAATGATTTTTTCACTTTTTAAGCTACGATTTTCAAGAAGTTGAATTATTTCCTAGGTATGATAGCATGAATACCGTCTTTGCTTTTTTTCAATACTCAAATCAGAAAGGATGTTGCAGTTTTGAAGACGACTCATAAAGAGACAAACAAGATGTTTTCACCCGTATTTACTTATGCGTCTATACTTGTAGGTTTATTAGTATTAATCGGCGCAATTTTCCCTAACCAATTCGGCAAGGTTTCTGGTGCACTTGGGGCGTGGATTACAGAAACTTTCGGTTGGTATTATATGCTCGTCTTTTCTTTCATATTGGTTTTCTGTATTTTCTTAGTTTTTAGTCCGATCGGCAAATTAAAGCTAGGTAAACCTACAGACAAACCTGAGTTCCATACAATCTCTTGGTTAACAATGTTATTTAGTGCTGGTATGGGGATTGGCTTAGTATTCTATGGGGCTTCTGAGCCTGTATCACATTATTTAACTCCTCCTACAGCTTCTGCAGAAACGAAAGCAGCACTTGCAGATTCGTTACGTGCGAGTTTCTTACACTATGGCTTTCACCCTTGGGCCGTTTACGGCATCGTAGCGTTATCACTCGCTTATTTCCAATTCAGAAAAGGCGAAGTCGGTCTTATTTCTAAAACATTACGACCACTTTTAGGTAAACGTGTGGATGGTTTACCAGGTACCATTGTCGATGTTTTAGCAGTATTTGCGACAATTATCGGTGTAGCGGTATCACTTGGTGTTGGCGCGATGCAGATCAATGGTGGCTTGAATTATTTATTTGGTATTCCAAATAACAAGTTAGTTCAAGGTATTATTATCGCAGTCGTAACTGTACTTTTCTTATACAGTGCATGGAGTGGTTTAAGCAAAGGAATTCAATATTTAAGTAACTTGAATATGATTTTAGCTGCGATTCTCTTTGCGATTTTATTAGTCATTGGTCCAACTTTACTCATCTTAGACATGATGACTTCTGCGACTGGTGATTACTTAAATACTTTAATCTTTAACAGTTTAGACACCGCACCATTAAACCAACAAAAACATGACTGGATGCAGACATGGACAGTTTATTATTGGGGCTGGTGGATGAGTTGGAGTCCGTTCGTCGGTATCTTTATCGCCCGTATCTCTAAAGGACGCTCTATCAGAGAATTCGTTATGGCAGTCTTACTAGTGCCGACAATTGTCAGTATTTTCTGGTTCAGCGTATTCGGTTTAACAGGTATCAGTGTTGGACAAGAACATACGGAAATCTTTAAAATGCCACCTGAAACACAATTATTCGGTATCTTTAATGAATTGCCGATAGGCAGTGTCTTATCCATTATCGCACTCGCATTAATTGGATCATTCTTTATTACTTCTGCCGATTCAGCAACATTCGTTTTAGGTATGCAGACGGCATTTGGTACATTACGTCCAGCAGGATTCGTAAAAATTGTATGGGGACTTGCGCTTTCTGCGATTGCGTATGTATTACTGCTTGCCGGAGGCGAGACAGGATTAGACGCTCTACAATCTGCGGCGATTATCTCAGCCTTACCATTCAGTGTGGTCGTTATCTTAATGACGCTTTCATTCTATAAAGATGCGAATAGAGAGCGTAAAGCGTTAGGATTAACACTCTCACCTAATGAAGAACATACTAAGATTTTACATGCCGCATCTAAGAGACACTCATCAGAAGATCGCTCATAAATTTAACTACATGCGTATCCATACGCTTCAATTTAAGGATAAACAAAAGCAGCACCTTCTCTTCTAATTTGAGAAAGTGCTGCTTCTTTATATTAATAACGTTTATTATTTCTAGAACGCATGATCTGACGTACAATACGTGTGACTAAACGCACAATTTGTCTCACTTGTCTTTGGTTAATTTTAGCCATAATCTACCTCCAATTTTTGTAAGTATAACATGGTCCTAACACAAGACAAATTGATAACTATTTATTTTCGAAATAGTTGTGTTTTTTGAGGAACCTTTCTGCGACTACGGCTGGCTCTTGTTGTTTGCCGTCTGATTGATAATTTAACTCTTGCATTGTTTTCGTAGAGACCTTGCCTTGAAGTTTTTCTAATGAATGTTTAATTTTAGGGTTCTTTCTTAGGAAGTCGTTCTTCGCAAGCGGACTTGCGTCATATGGCGGGAAGAATTTACGGTCATCTTTTAATACTTTCAAGTTATAAGCTGAAATACGACCATCTGTAGTATAACCTAGAGCCACATCTAATTTATTGTTTTTTAAAGCATCATATACTAAGCCGATTTGCATAGGTCGGATACTTTTAAATTTGAATCCATAGGCTTTAGTGAAAGCCGGGTAACCATCGCCAGCACGTTTAATCCAAGTAGAATCTGTACCTAAACGCAACTCGTCTTTATGTTTCTTTAAATCAGAAACTGTTTCAAGATGATATTTGTCAGCCACTTCTTGTGTCACCATGAATGCGAATGTATTTTCAAAACCATACGTATCAAAGAAAGTTTGATCATATTGCTTTGTAAAGCCTTTTTGAACAACATCCATAGCCTTCTTGGTGTCAGTAATAGGTTGTTGATTTAACGCTCCTACTAAATCTGTACCTGTATAACGCGTAGAAGAAATTTGCGCATCTCCATTCAATAAGGCGTTATGTTGAATAGTAGCTGAGCCTAAGTTGTTAATAATGGTTGGTTTTACTTTCCCTTTCGTATCATGTTCAATTTGTAGGCGAATCATATGTGCCATAATTTGCGATTCACTTGTTGCGAGTGCAGTAATTTTAACATTTTTACCTGGACCGCCATCTAAGCCAGGTGACCCACATCCAGCAAGTATAAGGACACTTGTTAAAACTATCCCCATTAAATATTTAAACTTTTTCATTACAACCCCCACATTAATTTCTTTTATAATCATTTTATTTTCACAATTAACCACTACACATTATAACACATACATTTTTTGTGCATGCCATACCGTTTCCACCCTAACTTCAGTCTAACCTCACACAAACGTTAGACTAACCCGGGCGCTTTGTTCCTTGTCCTCACAACATTCTTCATCATTTAATCAATCTAGACATGCCTCTCTTTTTTAATTTAAAAGTTATAAAATGACAGTTGATTTTTATTGCATTTTATCTATATACTCATTACATAAAGAGAAAGAGGAGCTTAAAATCATGAAAGTTTATTGGGATTTAGGTGTAGAATTCTTAAGTCAGTTATTTACAGGTAAACTTCCGACTGTCTTTATTATCTTGGTTGTTGTTTCGATACTATTGAATTTTGTCATTGAATATATTTATGAGCGCTTTGAGAAACCAGAAAAAAATATTGTCAGCTCATTTTTGGCACTACTTATTGAAGAAGTAATTGGCTTCGTTATTTTTATCTTTGCGTTTATCGCTGCGATAAAGTTTTTAGATTCAGTTACACTTTCAAATTTAACTGATACGTCTGCGATAGCTTTAGGAGAAATAACACTCGTTAGTTATGTTGTTTTTAGTGTGTTATCTTTGCCCTCTTTATTACTTCAATTTGTTAAATCTAATATTGGAAAGCTCTTAAACATTGTGGGGCAGGTCATTATTGGCGGGTTAGTTTATTATGTGTTGTTTGAAACCTTGCCGATGCCTATAACTTTTGATCTTCTATATACAGTTGTCGCATTATTTATTGTGATGATCTTAAATATCGTTTTATGGTCTATTTCTATCAATACGTTGAAAGATGAAAAAGCAGCAGATTAGTTAATTTGTCACTGTATTGCGTGGTTGTTTATCGTATTACTTTTAGCTAAGTTATTTTATCTTTTCTCTTCTTTAATCGATACAGGTTCTATGTTAGGATTGTATCTTGTAAGTGTATAAGCAATTGTTGTCCTTTTTCGCAACCCTTGTTAAGCGGTTGCTTTTTCAATGACTTCGATACGATGCTTAATTATTTTCAATAAAAAAGAGAAAGGCAGAGAAAGATGAAAATAAAATACATACTGTTATTGACGTTATCTACAGTACTGCTCGCAGGTTGCGATTATTCAAAGAGTGAAAACCGCAATGGTTTCTTCTTTAATACTTTCGCAAAACCAATGGACAATTTACTACATTGGCTTGGTCATAATTTAAACGATAACTATGGTCTCGCAATTATCGTTATTGTATTAGCCATTCGCTTTGTTATGTTGCCGTTTATGTTAAGCCAAACTAAGAATGGTCAAATCATGCGTAAAGTTATGGACATTGCGAAACCTGAGATGAAAGAAGTACAAGAAAAAGTTAAACGTGCACGTACACAAGAAGAAAAAATGGAAGCACAACAAGAATTAATGGCTGTTTATAAAAAGTATGATATGAATCCAATGAAGAGTATGCTTGGCTGTCTGCCAATCTTAATTCAAATGCCTGTACTCTTCGGTTTATATGTCTCATTAAAATGGCCTTCACATGGCGGTATCACAGATCATCCTCACTTCTTATGGTTCAAACTGACAGAACCTGATGTTTGGATTACAATCATCGCCGGCGCCCTTTACTTCTTACAATCACTTGTCAGCATTGAAAATATGCCGAAAGAACAACGTCAAATGGGTTACATGATGATGATTATCTCACCTATCTTCATCATTTATATCTCATTCACTTCAGCTGCAGCATTAGGTCTTTATTGGTCAGTCAGTGCCATCTTTATGATTGTTCAAATGTTCTTTGCGAACAGATACTACAGTAAAGTTGCGGATGAAGAAGTAGCACGTATTAAGCGCGAACAAGAGAAGAAAGAAGATAAACCTAAAAACACGAAAGTCATTTCTAAGAAAAATAAGAAAAAATAAGCATGATGAATTGGCCCGGGAAGTTATTTCCTGGGCTATATTTATATAACAAAAAGAACGTTTCTACCTGTCGTAAAAACGTTCTTTTTAATATGAATTTAGAAGAATCTTAGTAAGACGATGCCTATGAAGATACATATGATTCCTAAAATCTTACGTACATTAATCTTGTTTTTCTTCGCACCTAAAATGCCGAAGTGATCAATTATGACACCCATTAACATCTGACCCAGCATTCCGACAATAGTCGTCAATGCAGCACCTAAATGTGGCATTAAAACGATATTCGCTGTGACAAATACCACACCAAGTACCCCACCAATAAAATAAACTGGTTTGATTTTACCTACTTCTGGTTCATAAGTTGATAATTTAAATGAACGATTTACAAACGCTGTAATGATAATTAATGCGATTGCCCCTACAGAGAATGAAATTAATGACGCAAATAACGAACTATGTACTTGTTGTCCCAACTGACTATTGATCGCAGTTTGAATCGGTGGTGCAAACCCAAAGATAAATCCTATGACTAACCATGGTAAGACTTTATTAGCTTTTTCTTCTTTAGGTTGATGTTTAACATAATTCATCACAATGATGCCAATAAATAACAATAAAACACCAATCAGCTTTAAGAATGTGAATGGTTCTATTTTAGCTCCTAACCAACCAAAGGTATCAATCATCACACCCATAATGATTTGTCCAGCAATGGTTATAATGACTGTCAATGACGCACCTAGCCTTGGAAACAGTAATAGATTTCCTGTTAAGAATAAGACACCTAATAGTCCTCCAACGAACCACGTATAATTAAACGATTGACCAGAAAAGAAACTTAATGTGAAGTGACCAGGTGCAATAATCAAGTTTACAATGAATAAAAATAGAGCGCCGACTGAAAATGAGATTGCTGAAGAATAGAATGATGAATGTGTATAGCGTATTAGTTTTGTATTAATAGAAGTTTGTACAGGAACCACCATTCCTGCAACTAAACCCAGTAAAAATAAAAACAGCATGCGCGCCCTTCTTTCCTACAATGATTAAAATAGTATAGCATAACTCAAACCTATTAGAAATCTCTGTTGTGAAATCTCCTAATCACTATTTTTTCAACAATTAAAAAAGCTGCCGATGCGGCAGCTCCCAATCTTTCTTCTTATTTATGTACTAATGCTAAAACACCTGCAACAAGTATTAAAATACCAGATAAAATTCCGAATAAACCAATGAAAATAAAGTTTAGTACGCCTCCTATAACAAGTAAAACACCCATTAAGACACGTTTTTTATTACTTAATTCCAATTGCTTTATTGACAACGAGCCTCTAAATCCTTAACAAACCCAACACTTGTCGAAGGTCGGCTTAATAGCTCACGCTATGCCGACATTCGTCTTCAAGTTTAGTTAAGGGTTCTTCTCATTGATCAATAAATTTTCTCGGCATAAATGCGTGTTCTACTTTTTGTTTTTCAATCTTTTCAACACAACAAAAAACGGCGTCATAAGTAATGTAAAAAATAATGCGGAAATCAAATTTGCATACAAGTTAAACTCAATCGGCAATATTAAATCTAATAAAGATGTCAAAACAAAAAATGAGATAAAAAAATACATAAAAGATAAAAAGACTTTCAAAAATAAAACTCCTTTCCAGCAAATCTTATCACAATAGTTTTTGCTTTACAGGTCTACTTTTCGCCGTTATAATCTAGTTTAATCCTGTGAGGGCGTACTTATACGTTCTGTCCGAACGTGTGCTGAAATCGCAATCGCTCTCCGTCAATTTTTTTATTTTAAATTCAAAGAAACGGCTTGAGATATTCCGAGCAGTTACAAAAATTAATTTGTGTTGAATATTGCTACTGCATTTTTTAAAAAGTGATGTAGATTTATAGCCCATAACTTTTTTGAATTTCATCGACGATGCGGCGTCGAAGGAAAAATAAATAGACCGTACGAAAGAAAAAAGCCAATCCAATTTTATCTGGGGTGGCTTTTATTTTTTAATGCCCTTATTTTTAATTTTAAGGGGACATTCTGAAGTTCCGTAAGATATTTACAGAGTTTTTTATCCGAAATTATTTATCAGCTCTTAAAACGCAAATGAGAGCTAAATAAATATATCATGATTCTAAAAAGCAAAAGTTCAATCAAAATCAGTGTCTGATTTTTAGACACTGCCCATTTACATGCAAACTAAAATATTACATAAAATTACTCAAAAATCAACTCGATTTTTAGTTCCAACAGGAGCAAGATTCTGTAAAAAATATCAAAATTTAGATTTGGGGTTAATTTTCTTGTAAGAGCATAAGGAAAATATGCATACATTTTTAAATTATTACTAATATGTATAAAGACAAGAAGAAACTCGTTTTCAACTCGTTTCTAAAAAAAACCAAAAAAGACAACACTAAATTCTTATGATAATATCATGACGAATGTTCTTACAGTTATATATTATAATTAAAAAGAGGGGATACTTGGAGGTAAAAAGATGAACATTAGAAATTTTAAATTATATGAAATTACCTTTTTAATAATTTCTATGCTATCAATTATCACAGTATTTCTTAATGTTGCTGATATATTAAAAATGCCAATACAATGGCAATATTTCTTTCAATCAATGATATTTTTATCTTTAGGTATAGCAACTATAAGAAAAATGAAAGTAAGTGCAATTATTGCCATTATAGCTAGTATCGTAATAATATCGTCTATTTTTTTCATATAAAAAAGCCCGCCAAAAGCGGACTTTTTTTATTTTAATAACGTTTTGCCCAAGTAGCTTTATATACCCATTTCTTTTTAGGTAATTGATAAGGATTATCTCGGACTAATCTTTTCTCAGCTGTTCCACAGTTAACCTTAAGTGCTTTTTGCCATAACTTAACCCATTCTGCTTGAGAAATATAATTATCTTTATTCTTAAAGTAACTGTTTTCAACACATAACAACACATGTATATGCTGATTATAACTGCATTATTTTCGTAATAACGCTAAGACACCCGCAGCTAAGATTAAAATACCTGCGATGATTCCATAGATACCAATTAAGAAAAAGTCTAGTACACTTGCGATAATGAGCAAGATACTCATTAATACACGCTTTCTCTTAATTAAACAACTAATTATGAATGTCGCTATACTCATCAATATAACAATAATACCTAACGTATAGATATCACTGCTTCCAGCATTTCCGACAGCTTCATTCGCACTTGCGACCATTAATGTGGAAATCCCACCAATAATCCCAAATATGCTGCCGACAATGCCTAATACAATTTCTGCGATACGGTTTCTAGGTTTTTCATATCTTAATTCATCCATTTTTATAACTCACCTTTAAAACTAAAATTTATTTCTATCTACTCTTCTAACATCGCTTGATCTGCTGCTTCTTCTTGTTTTTGAAGTTCTGCATCTAATTTCGCTTGTTCTTGTGCTTCACGTGCTGCTTGTTCGTCTTGACGTTTCATTTCTGCTTCATAGGCACGTTGATCAGCTTCTTCTTGTTTTTGTCTCTGTGCTTCTTCTCGTGCATCTATTTCATCTTGGCGCTTCATCTCTGCTTCGAATTCTTTATCGATGCGATCTTGATTTTTTTGCCATTCTGCATCTTCACGTTCAAGTTGCTTTTGATATTCTTTATCCCATTCTGCTTCTAATTCATCATAAAGTTTATCAATACGTGCTGCTAAATCGTTGTATTCTTTATTTGTGACACCACGTGTGACGTGGTTCATTCTTTCTCCATCTGTTAATGCGTTATATTCATCTACTAACGCATTGTATTCTTCTGCTGTGTATGGATAATCCTCGCTATCGTCTTCAGTTTTTGTTTTATCTTTCTTCGTATCCGATTGGCTGTCAGCTTCATTATAACTGCCATCTTTAATCATTGCTTGATGAAGGTTCCATTTCGCTTTAACATTTGCAGTTTTAAAATACGTGACCATTTCTAAGGTATAGACTTTGGCTTCTGGAACATCAAATGTTAAAGTGCCTGTCGCAGTTTTACCTTGGTTTAATTGATGAGAGAAAATACCATCTGTACCATCTCCGCCAATCCAATCTGGATACGTTTCTCCTCTGACGTTCATTGTAAATGCGCTAGAATCTACAAGTACTTGATCGCTGTTATTGTTTTTAAATTTCAATGTCACTTTTAATACTTTACCGTTATTAGGTGCTTCGTAACCTTCATAATCATTTACATACTCTGCTTTAACTACTCGAACATCTACACCGTCAGCATCAACGATTTGTCCTACTCTGAATGTTTTCATTTCTTCTGTTGCTTTACCTCTTGCCTCTGTACCTTCTGTCTTTTCTTCAGACTTTGCACCACTGCAGGCAACTAATAAAAATAATACACTGATCATCAAAAACCAAAGTCTTTTCATCTTTCTCTCTCCGCTCTGTATTTAGTTGTGAAACGATGACATTTCAATGCATTTATCATCAAATTGTCTTTATAGGAATATTTTATAATATTTTTAAGTAAAAGCAATCTTTTTTCGAATATTTATGAAGGTTTGATGAATATTTTTTAATTGATACTTTGGATTATAGGTAATTCAGATTAATACTATGTATAAATATAAAAAAAAGCCGCCATAGGCAGCTTTTTCAATTATTGTGAATCATCTTGAGATTGATTGTTCGTATTTTGTTGTTTTTGTGCTTCTGCTTCACGTGCAGCTTGTTCATTTTGACGTTGTACTTGAGCTTCATAAGCACGTTGTTCCGCCTCTTCTTGTTTGCGTCGTTGTGCTTCTTCACGCGCATTGACTTCATCTTGGCGTTTCATTTCTGCTTCAAACTCTTTATTGATACGGTCTTGATTTTTTTGCCATTCAGCCTCTTCTTCTTTTACTGCTTTTTGATATGCAGTATCAAGCTCTTCTCCATAATCTTCTAGCAATTTATCTACACGATCAGCTAAATCATTGTATTCTTTGTTCGTAACTCCACGTGTGACATGGTTCATACGTTCACCTTTTGTGAAGGCATTGTATAAATCAACTAACGCATTATATTCATCTGCAGAATAAGGATAGTCTTTTTCTTTAGATGATTTTTTAGAACTTTTCTCTTTAGTATCAGATGCTGCTGCTTTATTTGTATCGTTTTGACTGTCACCTTTTTTAATCATTGCTTGGTGGATGTTCCATTTACCTTTAACATTTTTCTTTTTAAACTGCGCATCCATTTCTAATGTATAGACTTTAGCGTCTGGTACATCGAACGTCAAAGATTCTACTGCAGTTTTTCCATGACTGAGTTGATGCGTGAAACTTCCTTCTGAATGATTACCGCCAACCCAGTCTGGATACGTTTCTCCTCTAATCGTCATTGCGAATGCGCTAGAATCCACAACCACTTTTGGTTTATTATTATTTTTAAATTTCAAAGTTACTTGTAATGCTTTCCCGTTCTTTGGTGCATCAATATCACTGTAGTTATTAATGTATTCCGCTTTGATAACTTGAACATCCACACCATCGGCATCTACTATTTGTCCAATTTTGAATGTCTGCATTTGATCAGTGGCTTTACCTTTTTTAATTGTTTCGTCTGATTGATCATGTGATTTCAAACCGAAACAGCCCGCTAATAAAAATAATGCACTGATTACAATTAACCAAAGTTTTTTCATTGATATCTCTCCGCTCTGTCTTAGTTGTAAGTATCATAGATGTCTAATGGAGACATTTATTTTCTTATATAACACTATCTTATATTACTTTTAACCAAAATCAATCTATTTTTAAGTTTTTGTTAAGCTCATGTGAAATATTTTTTATTTCCACGTTTAAAATGCTGAAAGTATAGGAATTCAACGTTTTTCTTTCTATTAATTTTTGTTGATTTTGAACAAAAAAGGGTTAACTTACACGGAATAGGTAATACAAATAAAAGCGAGTCATATATTCATACAAATAAATGAATATTTTTCTTTTTGTTATCGCTAAAAATGCACCTTTAAAGACACCTTATGCATAACGTTAACTTCTTAGACAAATTTAAAGTTATAACTAAATAATTGTGCAAAATTTCATTGACGAAACCAATAGAAAGCGTTTACAATTAATGTGAAATCAATCACATAGAGGAGTTGTATTAGAATGCAAAACTTAAGAAATAGACATTTCCTAACATTATTAGATTTTTCACAGAAAGAGATGGAGTTCCTACTGAACTTATCAGAAGATTTAAAACGTGCAAAATACGCAGGTATTGAGCGACAAACACTTAAAGGAAAAAACATTGCATTAATT